>JAICSD010000017.1 GCA_025937075.1 Vicinamibacteria bacterium
CATGCCGGCGTGCTGCTGCGCGGTTATGAACATGCCGCCGCTCGAAATGCTGAGAGCGTCATCGCGCTCGTGCTGGCTCTGGGGCTGGTTGCGACCCTGCTGGCGCCGGCGCGCACTCGTGCGATCGGGGTCGGTGCTCAGGCGTTCGCGCTCCTGGGCACGTTCGTGGGGCTCTTCACCATTGCCATTGGCGTCGGACCGCGAACTGCCTTCGACCTGCTCATCCACGGGACGATGATCGTGTTGCTCGTCATCGGGCTCATCGCCGCGCGTCGAGTTTCGTACGCGCGGTAATCCCGTTCCCGTCAAGGACTGTTGCGTAACGCTCAGGAGGACGAAATATGGCCGCGGCGCCCAGGGGCTGATTCACTCCTGCCGCAGCGCAACGATCGGATCGACTGCCGCCGCCCGGCGCGCTGGCAGCAGCGACGCTGCCAACCCGACGCTGGCCACGATCGCCGCGGCCGCGGCGTAGAACATCCAGTCTTCCCGCGTCGATCCGTACAACAAATGTGCGACCAGACGCGAGGCGGCAATCGCGAGCACGACCCCCGCAACGGTGCCCGCGAGAACGACCGTCACGCCTTCGCGGACGATCGACGCGATGAGCCGCCCTCGCTCTTCGCCGAGTGCGAGCCGGATGCCGATCTCCTTCGTGCGTCGCGATACCGCGAACGCGAGCGCGCCGTACAAACCGACCGCCGTCAGCAGCATCGCCAGCGACGCCGCGTAGCCGATGAAAACGGCGCCGACTCGAACGGGACGCGTCAGGCCGGCCATCCGCATCGGCAGCGTGATCGTTTCGGCGATTGGCACGTTCGGATCGGCGCGGTGTACCTCGCGCGCGAGCTCGGGCAGCAGCGCCGCGGGATCACCGGCGGCGCGAACGGCAATCCGTGAATCGATTTCACCCGGATTCTGCCAGAACGGCGTGTAGACCCAGAGGTCGGGGGGGTCGTTCCGCCCTTTGATCGAGACGTCTGCGACGACTCCGACGATGTGCCGCGGTGTGCGTCCGACGACGATGGTCGAGCCGATCGCGCGGCCATCGGACCAGAGACGCGTCGCGAGCGTCTGGTTCACGAGGGCGACCGGTTCCGACTGCATCGTGTCGTGTTCGTCGAACTCGCGCCCAAGGATGATGGGCGTCCGCAAAGTTGCGAAATAGGCCGGCCCCACCTCGTTGTAATTGACGGTCAGCCGCTGCCCTCCTGACCATTCAGGAAGCGCTGCCTTCGCCGTACCACCGCCCAGGACAGACCCGACTCCAACCATCGACACGGATTCGACGGACGGGATCGCACGCACCCGCTGAATGACATCCCGCTGAAAGCGCTGTGCCTGTTCGGGCGTGTACTTGATCAGTCGCGGCCGCACTCGCATCAGCGCGACGTGCGCGGTCTCGTAGTTGCGCCCTGTGAGCACGATGCGCGCGCTGGAGGCAAGGAGCGCCGCGATCGCCAGCATCGTCACGGCAGCCGCAGCCTGGGCGGCCAGCAGCGAGCGGGCGGCCGACCATCGGCCGGATGCCGTGCGCAGCGTAGATGGAGACGCGGGCCGCCGTACCGCTCGTATCGCCGGCAGGACGCTGAAGAGGACGCCCGCCGCGAGCGCAGCGGTCATCGTCGCGAGGAGAACACCGGACGATTGACTGAAGTCGTAGTACAGCGGATGGCCTTCGTCGTCCATCGAGAAGAACATTCGCGCGAGCGCGCCGATGAAGATGCGCGACAGCGCCAGACCGGCGGCGCCGCCCGCGAGCGCGAGCAGCAGTGATTCCGTCATGACCTGACGGACGATGCGAAGGGGTCCCGCGCCAAGCGACACACGAATCGCAAATTCACCTTCGCGCGCCGCTGACCGGGCGCTCAGCAGGCCGCCAACGTTTGCGCAGCACACGACGAGCAACACGATCGCCACGCCGGCGAGCACGGCGACGAGCCGCGGCTCCTCGTCGTCCTCGGACATCCCGCGGGGCTGGCGCACTGCGGCGCCCCGATTCTCGCCTATGGGTGCGTGGGCCCAGGCCGGCGGCATGATCGCCGGGAACTCCGCCGCCGCGTCGGCGAGGGTGCGTCCGGACGCGAGCCGTCCGATCATCCCCAGCATCGTGCAATCGGCTGCCAGCGAGTCGGCACACCACCGGTACCCGACGCGCAGCATCATCGTCGGGATATACAGTTCAACCGGCAGGGGTGTCAGCGCAGGCGGATGCGGCGGTGCGACACCAACAACCGTGAAGGCCACGCCATTGATCGTGATCGCGGAACCAAGGGCGGCGGGAACGCCGCCGAGCCACGAACGCCAGAAGTCATAGCCAACGACAGCGACGCGGTCGCGATCCGGTATGCGATCCTCGTCGGCGCGAAAGAATCGGCCGAGGCTGGGCTGCATGCCAAGGACGGGGAAGTAGTTCGCGGATACGACCGCGCCATTGACCTCTCTCGCGTTGCCGCCGACCGCGACGAAGAGCGGCGCGGTTGAATAGTGCGCCGCGAGTGCGGTCACCGTCGTTGCGCGATCACGAAAAACGGCGTAGTCAGGATAGGAGACGGCCCCATCGATGCGAGGACCGCCGCGCGTGGCCCCGATTGCAATGAAATGCTCCGGGTCTTCGACGCGCACCTGACGCCAGACCAGGGTGTCTGCGAGGCTTGCCACGGTGGCAATTGCGGCCGTCGCGAGCGCGATCGTTGCGATGGCCGTGAAGGAAAACGCCGGGGTTCGCCGCATGCCCCGCACGCCGTACCGCACGTCCTGCAGCATCGTTTCGATGAAGGTGACGCCGCGCGCATCGCGGCACGCTTCCGTCACGCCGTCGAGGCCGCCGAAGTCCAGGCGGGCGCGGCGCGCCGCGTCGGCGCGGGTCATTCCTGACGCGACGTGCTTCTCGATCTCGCGCTCCAGATGGAAGTGCAGCTCATCGTCGAGCTCACGCTCGACGCTGCGACGCCGGACGAGCGCTCGGACGCGATACAGAATGTCGCTGAGCACGTCTCGCCTCCGCGTCTTTCCGCGGCCCTAGCTCTGATCGAGCAGGAGATTGACGGCAGTGGTCAGGGCGCGCCACGCATCCGTGCGTTCGTCGAGCTGACGCCGGCCCTTGGCCGTCAGCTGGTAGTACTTGGCGCGGCGGTTGTTGTCCGAGACATCCCAGTCCGCCTTGATCCAGCCCCGCCGCTCCAGTCGATGGAGGGCAGGGTAGAGCGACCCCTGATTCACTTTGAGGGCGCTGTTGGATATCTGCTGAATGCGCTCCGAGATCGCCCAGCCGTGCTGCCGTTCGAGCGCGATCGCCTTCAGGATGAGCAGGTCCAGCGTGCCCTGGGGGATGTCCATGTGTTTCCCTTCCGCTTCGACAAGAGTCTATTCCAAGCCTTGTCGAAGCGCAAGGGAAGTGCGCGCACCCGCCCACGCACCGCCGCCATTGCCGCTCGTCCCCAGATCACGTAACGTTGATCGGATACCGATGTCTCCTGTGACGGAACTTGCCTCGCGGTACGAACTCGTCCGCACGCTCGGCAGCGGCGGCATGGGGGTGGTCCACGAAGCATTCGACCGCCGTCTCGGCCGCCACGTCGCGATCAAGATGATTCGCAACGCCGCGGACGATCCGATCGCGCGCGAGCGGTTCCTGCGCGAAGCGCGCGCCGCCGCCGGGATCTCCCACCCGAACGTGTGCCTGCTCCACGAGGTCGGCGAACACGATGGCCAGCCGTTCCTGGTCATGGAGCTGCTCGAAGGAGAGCCGCTGTCCGATCGCCTGATGCGAGGTCCATTCACCCTCGCGTCAGCGCTGGAGACGATTCTGCCGGTGCTGGGGGCGCTGGGCGCTCTCCATGCGCGCGGGCTCGTTCACCGCGATCTGAAGCCGTCGAATATTTTTCTCACGCCCCATGGCGTGAAGCTGCTCGATTTCGGCCTCGCCCGTGAGATCACCGCGGGCAGCGCCGATGCCCCGACGGTGCTCACGATGCCGGGCACGCTCTCCGGGACGCCGCATTACATGGCGCCCGAGCAGATCACGGGCGACGCGCTCGATGCGCGCACCGACATCTTTGCGCTCGGCATCGTTCTCTACGAGGTCGTCACGGGCCGCAGGCCGTTCAGCGGCACGTCGACGCTCGAGGTGCTCAATTCGATTCTCACGCGCGAGGCGCCGCAGACGGGCCGCCCGGACCTGGCGACGCTCGAGCCGATTCTCCGCCGCGCGCTGCAGCGCTGGCCGCAGGATCGCTACGCATCGGCCGAGGCGATGGCTGCCGATCTGCGGCCGCTCGTGCGCGCGGTGAACGCGGACGTCAGCGCCGATGTCCCCGATGCGCCGGCCGCGCGCGTGGTCGTGCTGCCGTTCCGCCTCTTGAGAATCGACGAGGAGGTCGCCTTCCTCGAAGGGGCGCTGCCCGACGCGATCACGGCTTCGCTTGCGACGATTCCCTCGCTCTCGGTGCGATCCAACCTCGCGGCGCTCAAGTTCGGCCCTGCCGTCGATCTCGCGCGCGTGGCCACCGAGATGGACGTCGACCACGTGATCACGGGCACGCTCCTCAGATCCGGTGATCAGATTCGAATCACGTCGCAGCTCATCGAGACGCCGATCGGCCGTGTGCGCTGGTCGCAGACGATTCAGCGGCCGCTCGGCGACCTGTTCGAGCTGCAGGACGCGATTACGAGGCAGATCGTGGATTCGCTGCCGCTCGATGCGGCGCCCGCGGCACATGACGCGCGCGAGATCCCGGCAACGCCGCGCGCCTACGAGTTGTATCTGCGCGCGAACCAGCAGGCGAGCGGCAGCATGCAGTGGGTGTCCGCCCGGGAGCTGTACGAAGCGTGCGTGGCCGAAGACCCGCAGTTCGCGCCGGCGTGGGCACGTCTCGGCCGAGTGCACCGGATCATCGGGAAGTATCTCGATTCCGACTATCGCCCCTCGTTCGAAAAGGCTGAAGCGGCGTTCCAGCGCGCGTTCGCGCTCAATCCGGATCTCTCGCTGACGCATCACCTCTACGTGTATCTCGAGGTCGAGACCGGCCGCGCGACCGGCGCGCTCACGCGCATCGTGAATCGCCTCCATCGAGAGCCGAATCAGGCGGAGCTCTACGCCGCGCTGTGTCAGGCCGCGCGCTACTGCGGTCTCCTCGACGCCTCCGTCGCTGCGCACATGCGCGCGCGAACGCTGGATCCGCAGGTGCAGACGAGCGTCCCCAACACGTATCTCGCGCTGCAGGACTATCCGCGCATGGCCGAGGCAGCACGCGGCATCACGTCCTCTCTCGAGGCGCTCGCGCTGTTCGAGCTGGGGGCGACGCCCGAGGAGTTGCGAGCCGCGCTCGACGCCGAATTCGGCGGATTCCAGGAAGGTTCTTCACCGGCGCTCTTCGGGCAGGCTCTCGCCTGCACGTTTGCCGGGGATCGTGAGGGCGTGCGGCACGCCTGCGAGCGGCTGATGGCCTTCAGCGATCGTTTCCCCGATGGGGAAGCGATCTACACGGTGACGCGTCTGCTGGCGAGGGCAGGCTGCCGCGATCTCGCGCTGCACGGCTTTCGTGAATCGGTAGCGGTCGGCTTCTTCCCGAGCGCGTTCTTCGAGCGCGATCCCTGGATCGACCTGCTGCGCGACGATGACGGGTATCGCGCTGTGCTCGCGCATGCGCGCGAGCGCTGGCTCGCGGCGGACGCGGCGTTCGAGGCGGCGGGCGGCTACCGGCTGCTCGGGATCAAGCCGCCCTCGTCGAGCGGATCGTCCCGGAGGCGCTGACGGCATCCTCCTGTGGAGATTGCGGCATGAAGGTCACGTTGCTTCACGAACACGGCGGCATGCGGACGTTCGCCCTCGTCCTCGAGACCGGCGATCAGGCCGCCTCGGCGCTCCAGACGCTCGCGGCCGGACAGCGGCTGTCGGCCAGCCACTTCACGGGCATCGGCGCGCTGTCGCGAGCGGTGGTCGGGTACTTCGACTGGCCTTCGAAAAAGTACCGCCACATCCACATCGACGAACAGGTCGAGGTGCTCTCGCTCGCAGGCGATATCGCGCTCGACGGTGATCAGCCCAAGGTCCACGCCCACATCGTCCTCGGCAAGGCCGATGGCACGGCGCACGGTGGTCATGTGATCGAAGCGTACGTCCGTCCGACGCTGGAGCTCGTTGTCACGGAAGCTCCCGCGCACCTGCGGCGGCGGTTCGACCCTGAGTCCGGCCTTGCGCTGATCGATCCGGCGCTCACGTCGCGCTGAGACCTTCCGCCTGAAGGCGGAAGCCACGAGAGCTGTGAGAAATGAACGGCTTCCTACTTGCATTTCAGAACGGAAATGCTCGTGGATCGGTTCGCAACCTATCTGGCCGAAACGTTCGGCTGTTCCCATGTCATCTCGATCAGCTCGTCGGCTTCGCAGATTCCGCGCGACGAGCTCGCGCAGTCGATCCTCATCGGCGGAATCGAGCCGTATCCATCGTCCGCGGACGATCTGCTGACGACGATGCGGCGTGCGCTCGATCTCGCACCTGCAGGGCTGCTCGTGGCGCCAGCGGACGCGCCGTTCTCAGGACCGTCCGAGCTGAAGCAATTGCTTTCCGAGCACGGCTTCTCGGTGCCCTTAACGGGGTGGATCGATCGAGGCTCAGGCCAGCTCGCCGCGATTCTGGAGAACAACCGAGCGCCTCGTCTCGGCGCGGAGCCTTCGCGGTTTCGCGTTGTCGCGTTCATCCCGACATTCAACGAAGCCGACATCATCAGCCAGTCGCTTCAATACCTCATCGCACAAGGCGTCGAGGTCTACGTGCTGGACAACTGGTCGACTGATGGCACGGCCGAGCAGGTGGAACGATTTCTTGGAGCCGGTGTGATTGGGCTCGAGCGGTTTCCCAAGAGCGGACCTGTCGCGACCTACGAATGGCGGAGGATCCTCAGTCGACTCGAGGAGCTCGCCAGGACGACTCCCGCGGACTGGTTCATGCTTCACGACGCGGACGAGCGACGGTACGCGCCCTGGAGGGGCGTGAGCCTGAAGCGCGGCCTCCATCACGTGGACCGCTGCGGGTTCAATTGCGTCGACCACGTTGTCGTCCATCACTGGCCGACGCGCGATCGATTCGATTCATCGGCGCCTCTCGAGTCGCAGCTGCCGTTCTACACGTTCAGCCATCACCCCGGTCATTTTCATCAGCGGCGCGCGTGGAAGAACCCTCACTGCGACGTGTCGATCGCGCCCTCGGCGGGGCACGACGTCCGCTTTCCCGGCCGCCTGGTGTACCCGTTCAAATTTCTCCTCCGCCACTATCCAATCCGCTCGCAGGAACATGGCCAGAGAAAGGTGTTCGCCGAGCGGGTGGGGCGCTGGAATTCCGACGAACGCTCCCTCGGCTGGCATCGTCAATATGACAGGACGCTGCCAGGTACCTCGTTCCTCCGCGATCCGGCCACCCTGGAGAACGCAGACGAGCGAGCGTTTCACGAGACATATCTGATACAGCGGCTGTCGGGCATCGGTGTGTTCACGGACCGGCCCCCATGGGCGACCGGCCCCCGCGAGCGCTTCGACGGCATCGCTGTGAGCTGACGCGTTCGGACGTCAGTGTCCCGCTGAGGAGGGTTCCTGATACAGCCCGACGATGTTTCCGCCCGGATCGCGGAAGCGAGCGGTGATCTCCGGGGCGTCCGCGCCAATCGGCTGCACGATCGTCCCGCCATTGTGCTCGACGGCCGTGCACGCGTCGGCAACGCTATCGACCATCACATAGAAGAGCAGGCCCGGCGTGTCCCAGGCCTGACGCGCGAGCACGAACGCGCCGCTGACCTCGCCGGTCGTGTCGTCAAATGCGGTCGAGCCGTCGCCCCGGGTGCGGATCTTCCAGCCGAACACATTTGCATAGAAGGCTGCCGATTGGCGCACGTCCCTCGCCGGCAGCTCGATGTAGCAGATCTTTCCGTTCGCGATTGTCGGAGGCATTTCAATCGACACCGTCAGAGGCTGAGGACCGCGGAGATGTCAGGCTTGAACGTCGTGAGGTCGACCTTGCGCTTGTCGTAGGGCGCGGGTTCGACCGGTTTGGCTCGTCGGGATGAACGTGTCTTTGCCATCCGCGGATTCGACATGGCGCCCCCCGGAACGCCGTGCAAATATTCCGCGACCGCGCACGCTGAGGGCGGCGTTCAGCTACTTCGTGTCGTTGCTCCATTGAGCCTCGATGATCCGGGTGTAGCACGAAGGGCAGATGCCGTGGGTGAACTGCGTATTGGTGTGCTTCGAGATATAGGCCTCGACGGACTGCCAGTAATTCTCGTCGTCTCGAATGCTCTTGCAGTACGAACAGATCGGAAGGAAGCCCCGGAGCGTCTTCACCTCCGCGAGCGCGGTCTGGAGCTGCTGCACGAGCGCGTCGCGCTCCTCTTCGGCGCGTTTCCACTCGGTGATGTCTCGCGCGACCCCATAGATGACCTGCCGCGCCGGGTCCGGCGTTGCGTTCCACAGAAGCCAGCGGTACGAGCCATCACTGCAGATGTAGCGGTTCTCGAACGAGCGCGCCTGTCCGCCGCCGCGCACGTTGTGATTCTGTCGCAGCGTGCGCTCGCGATCGTCGGGATGAACGAACTCGATGAACCGCTTCGACATCAACTCGTCGCGCGTGAACCCGAGCGTCCGCTCCCACGCCGCGTTCAGCCGCCGGAAGTAGCCGTGGAAATCGAGGCAGCAGAGCATGTCGATCGAGAGATCGAAGAGGCGCGCTTCGAGGTCGCGATCCGGCGCCGCGCCGTTCCGGGCTGGGCCGTGGCTCGACATGGGTCCGTCGCCGCCATTGTCTCACGGACGCCGACGGGTGCGTCAGCCTCCCGTCACCCAAACAATGAGCTCGTGGATCAGCCTGGCCACGAGCGCAATCGGTGCGCCGACGAGCAGAATCGCAATGCCCGCCGCGGCCGCGAGCAGCGATCCGCCCACGAATGCGCGAATGGCGCGCACCGGCCCCGTTCCATCCGGCGGCCGGCTGACGACGACGATCTTCTGTGTGCCCTCACGCACGGGCAACCTCCTCGCGGGCGGCATCGGGCCATGCGGTGTGCTGATCGGCGCGCACCGAGAGGACCGGGCAGCGCGCGGCTTGTATGACGCGTCTCGTCGTGGACCCGAAGAGCATTCGATCCAGGGCGCCGCGCGTCTGCGCGCCCATCACGATCAGCTTCACGTCCTCATCGTGCGCCATCTGCAGAATGGCGTCGGCGGGATGCCCCTCGACGACGAGCACTTCGGGGTGGCAGCGGAAGACCGCGTCTTCCGGCAGCCCGCGTCTCAGTCGCGCGGCGGCGCTCCTGCGCAGATCGGCGCGGTCGATCGCGTCTTCGATCGTCGCCGGCATCGGCAGAACGCCGGTATGGACGTGAGGCAGCTCGAGCGCGTGCAGGAGCAGCAGGCGCGCGTCGGCCTCCTGCGCCATCGCAATCGCGAGATCCAGCGCGCGTCTGCACGAGGGCGAGAAATCGGACGCGCACAGAATCGGATCGAACGGCGCAGCGCCCGTGGGGGCCTGCGCACCAGGGGGAACGGTCATGACCGGGCACGGCGCCTCGCGGATGACGCGCTCGGCGACCAAACCGAGGAGCACGCGCGAAAGCCCCGATCGGCCCTGCGTGCCCATCACGATCAGGTCGGCCGCCTCGCGCGTCGCATCCTCGACGATCGCCGACGCCGGCTCGCCCGCCGTGACCTGGATGTCGAGAGGACGTGGCGGCGCGCCGGCGCTCTCCACGAACGCGCGCAGTTCGTGCTCCGGCGTCGGGCTGACGTGCGATCGAAAGCGCACGTCGGCGCGCGCCGTCTGCAGCAGAGGGTCCTCGACGTGCAGCACGCGGACGTCGGCGCCATGCCAACGCGCGAGCGCCAGCGCCTGGCGGAGCGCCGTCAGCGACTGCTCGGAAAAATCGACGGGACACAGGATCCGATGGATGGTCATCATGGCAATTTCCTTCACCGCAAGGCAGTGGCGGCACGAGCATCACGGGACAACGTGCAAACCTCTGAACAACCGCTCCGCTCACCGCTACGAAGTGAAAGACGCCATTTCAGCGTGAAAGGCGGCGCCCCGCACACGCCGGTCGAGCAGCCAGGCTGCGCGCTCGGCCGCGCGATCGATCGCCGCCTCCGGATGCGCGCCGCGGGCCTGGGTCTTGACGCGCCCCCTGCGACCGAGATCGAGGGCCATCGTGCAGACGAATCGTGCGTGTCCGGGCGTCTCGTGCCGGATATGCACGTCGGCGCGCGCGACGGCCGCATGGTGCCGCGCGACGCTGGTGAACAGCCGGTACTCCACATAGGCGCGGAGAAAATCCGTCACTGAGACGTGAGCGCCGGAGAGCGAGATGCGCATGTCGATCGCAGAGGCAAGTTCCGCGCCCGCTACGCCGTGAGATCGTACTCCTTCATCTTCCGCCAGAGCGTGACCGTGCTGATGTTGAGCGCTTCCGCGGCGCGCTTCCGGTTCCCCTTGTAACGCTCGAGCGCGCGGCGGATCAGCTCACGCTCCTGCGACCGGAGGTTCAGCGGATCGCCGGTCGGGAGCGTCCTCTTCCGCTGCGAGACCTCGGGCGGCAAGTCCCGGACCGTCACGGTCGAACCGTGCGCGAGGATGACGGCACGCTCGATGGCGTGCTCCAGCTCGCGCACGTTGCCGGGCCACTCGTAATTGATCAGCGACGTCATCGCGTCGGCCGAGACGGTCTTCACGTCCTTCGTCAGCCGCTCGGCCGATCGCTGCACGAATTCGTGCACGAGCGGCGGAATGTCCTCGCGGCGCTCTCGCAGCGGCGGCACGGTGATGATGAACGCCGCCACCCGGAAATACAGGTCCTCGCGGAACGTTCCCTGTGCGACCGCGTCCTTCAGATCGCGATTGGTCGCGGCGACGACCCGCGCGTTCACCGTGATCGTGCGTTCCGCGCCGACGCGCCTGATCTCGCGCTCCTGGAGCGCGCGCAGCAGCTTGGCCTGCACGGTCGGCGCGACTTCGCCGATCTCGTCGAGGAACAGCGTTCCGTTGCCGGCGACTTCGAACAGCCCAGCCTTGTCGCGCGAGGCGCCCGTGAACGCGCCACGCACGTGGCCGAACAGCTCCGATTCGAGCAGCGTTTCCGTGAGCGCCGCGCAGTTCACCGACACGAAAGGCGCGGATGCGCGCGGGCTCTGATCGTGAATCATCCGGACGATGAACTCCTTGCCGGTGCCGCTTTCGCCGTACACGAGGACGGTCGTGTCGATCGGCGCGACGCGGCCCGCGAGCTCCAGCACCTCCTGCATCGCCGGGCTGCGCGCGATGAAGCGGCGCAACGCCGTGTGACGCGCGATCCGCTCGCGCAGCACGTCGATCTCGCGCTCGCGCTTCTCGAGGACGCGTTCGCGGCGCGCCAGCTCCTGCAGGCGCCGCTGCACCGCCGAGCGCAGCCGCTCCACTTCGCGCCCGAGATCCTTGCTCTGGACGTCTCCGCGGATGCGCTCGATCTCATCGCCCCAGCTCGCCGCGTCCTTCCCGATCGCGGTGCAGATCTTCCTGCCCTGACCGAGACACGAGGCCTCGCGGAAATAGATCTCCCGCTCGAAGCACGCGCTCGCGTAGCCGCTGACGTATCCGACCAGCGACCAGCACACCGGCTGTGCGCTCGGTCCGTAATGGTGGACGTGCTGCTCCGCCTCGTACGAATCGTGCCATTCGGCCTCCGCCTCGAAGCGTCCCGTGTCCGGATCGAACTCCACGGACGTCAGATCGGACCGCACGATGCCTTCCAGCGTGTGCACGACCGCTCCCGTCCGCAGCCCCTCGACAGGGTTCGACCAGGCCTTGCGATCGCGCAGGCTCACGGCGTCGTGATAGCCGTCCGCATAGCCGAAGCGCATGAGGAGCCGGCGGGCCGTATCCAGTCCGAGCGTATCGATCAGCTCCTTGCGCAGCAGCCCCATCGCGGCGGCGCTCAGGATGACGACGCGCTGCTCGTGCAGGCGGATGATGCCTTCCTCGGGCCGGAAATCGAGCAGTTCGGCGAGCTGCAGGCGGCGCGGATCCACCGGTCCACGATATCCCGCGCGATGCAGTGCGTTCAAACCCGCGACTGGCAGCCTGTCCGACCGGGTGCGGCACGGTCGGCCTACACGTTCGCCCGTGCGGCCACACGGCCGCGCGGTTCGATCGGCACGGCGCCGTGCGTCCGCAGGAACCCGAGCTCGTGCGCGCGGTGGCCGAAGACGTCGAGCGCCTCGATCCACAACGCCCGCGCATCGACGTGCGGACAGCCGTTCTCGCAGAGGTCGTCGCCGGTGCCGCCCGCGCGGCGGTTGTGCAGGACCATGGCGTCGTGCCACACCGCAAGCCGTTGCGCGAGGTCCAGCGATTCGAGCGTTCCGACCTCCGTACCGAGGGATCTGTACAGGTTCATGTCGCTCTGCACGGCAAGGTTCGCGCCGCCGTGCGCCGCCGAAATCCCGGCGATTCCGGCGTCGCAATGCCGTCGCCGGCATTTCATTCTTGAAGCCCATTGCAATCTGAAACGATGCCGGACAGCGCTGATCGCCCAGAACCGCCGCACGAAGCGAGCGACTCCGACGGATCGATGTTTGCGACAGATCCTGAAAAAGGAGATTGTCGGTGGATGTCTCAGTGAGAGGTCGTCACCTCGATCTGTCGGAGCCGCTCAAAGCGTATGCGGAGCGGCGCCTGCTGTTCTCGATCGGCGAGTTCGCGCAGCGCATCGGATCCACCGAGGTGCGCGTCTCGGACGTCAACGGCCCGCGCGGCGGCGTGGACAAGGCCTGTGACATTGCCGTCGTGCTGCCGCCCTTCGGGCGTCTGGTCGCGCGCGCGATAGACACGGACGCATATGCGGCCGTCGACCGGGCCGCGTCGCGGATTCGCTCGGTGCTCGTGCGGCGCCTTCGTCACCGCTCGGAACGCCGCCGTCCGGACCCGCCGCCCGCCGCGTAATTATCCGAGGCGCATCGCCACTCGGCCACCGGTCGTTCCGGCCGCGTCATCCGTGGAGTGCGATCACGATAGATGAACATCCGACGGGCCGGACACGCGATCATAGTGACCGGCCCGTATGTCCGCCCCTTACCAGCGCTCGGTTCCGGACCTCGTCACCGACCTTCACACCGACGGGTCGCGAGGCCTTTCCGACGCGGAAGCCCGCGCGAGGCTCGAGCGCTACGGTGCCAATCAACTGACGCCCGAGCGCCCCGTCCCGGCATGGCGCAAGTTCCTGGCGCAGTTCCAGGACCTCCTCGTCATCCTGCTGTTGATCGCGACAGCGATCTCGGCCCTCCTCTGGATGTACGAACGCGACGCGGCGCTCCCGTACGAGGCGATCGCCATCAGCGCCGTCGTGCTCCTCAACGCGGTGCTCGGGTTCATTCAGGAAGAGCGCGCCGAGTCCGCCGTGGCGGCGCTGCGGCAGATGGCCGCGGCGCACGCGCACGTGATCCGCGACGGCGCCGTGTGCAGCATTCTTTCAGCGGACGTCGTTCCCGGCGATGTGATCGCGGTGGAGGAAGGTGACACGATTCCGGCTGACGCGCGCGTCATCCAGTCGACGGCGCTGCAGACGGCCGAAGCCGCGCTCACGGGCGAGAGCGTTCCCGTCTCGAAGGATACCGACGCAATCACGGGTGAAGCCGGGCTCGGCGACCGCTGCAACATGATCTACAGCGGCACGTCCGTCACGTACGGACGCGGACGCGCCCTCGTCGTCGCGACGGGCATGCAGACGGAGATGGGCCACATCGCCGGCATGTTGTCGCGAGTTCCAACCGAGACCACGCCCCTTCAGAAGGAACTCGATCGTGTCGGCCGGCTGCTCGGCCTCATCGTCATCATCATTGCCGTGGTGATGATCGCGACGATCGTGCTCGTCGAGCACGTTCGCGGACTCTCCGCGTTTCTCGACGTCCTGATCCTCGGCGTGGCGCTCGCGGTGGCGGCGGTTCCTGAGGGGCTGCCAGCCGTTGTCACCGCCGTGTTGTCGCTCGGTGTGCAGCGCATGGCACGCCGGAACGCGATCGTCCGGCACCTCAGCGCGGTCGAGACGTTGGGATCGGCTTCAGTCATCGCGTCCGACAAGACAGGAACGCTCACCAGGAACGAGATGACGGTACGGGAGGTGGCGACCGCGAGCGGGCAGGTGTTCGTGAGCGGCACGGGCTATGCGCCCGCCGGCGACGTTCGCTCGGATGCAGGGCCCCTTTCCGGCGATCTTCGCGTCGAGCTGGAACGCGCGCTCGCCGTTGCCGATCGTGCGAACAACGCGTCACTACAGGAGCGCGGCGGATGCTGGTCGGTGCAGGGCGATCCAACGGAGGGCGCCCTGATCGTGGCGGCCAGGAAGGCGGGATTGCGGGGCGAACAGCTCGAGCGCCGCTTTGCGCGCGTCGGTGAAGTGCCGTTTTCATCGGAACGGAAGCTGATGAGCACCATCCATACCGACGCGGAAACCGAAGGGCGCGTCCTGGTCTTCACGAAGGGTGCGCCGGACGTGCTGCTCGCACGCTGCACCCACGAGATCGTGGGTCCACAATCGCGCCTGCTGACGGACGACCGCCGTGAGGCGATTCTCGCGATGAACGATGCGCTTGCGGGTCGCGCGCTGCGCACGCTCGGTGTCGCCTTTCGAGCGTCGACCGACGGCACGCTGACCGCGGACGACATCGGCGAACATCTCGAGCGCGATCTCGTATTCGCGGGCTTGATCGGGATGATCGATCCGCCGCGCGACGAAGCCAGAGCCGCGGTGCGCCGTGCGAAAGAGGCAGGCGTCCGGCCCGTGATGATCACAGGCGATCATCCACGCACGGCCGCGGTGATCGCCCAGGAGTTGGGACTGGTCGATCGGCCGCATGCCACGACCGGCGACGAGCTCGAACGCATGTCGGACGATGCCCTCGAACAGACCGCGCAGAACGTGTCGGTCTACGCACGGGTGAATCCGGAACACAAGCTGAGAATCGTGCGGGCGCTCCAGCACCACGGCGCCGTCGTCGCCATGACGGGGGACGGCGTCAACGATGCGCCGGCGCTCAAGACGGCGGATATCGGCATCGCGATGGGCCTCGCCGGAACCGACGTCTCCAAGCAGGCCGCGGACATGGTGCTGGCCGACGACAACTTCGCGACGATCGTTGCCGCGATCGAGGAAGGCCGCGCGATCTTCTCGAATATCCGCAAGTTCCTCCGCTATCTTCTTTCGTCGAACATCGGCGAGGTGATGACGATGTTCTTCGGTGTCGTGTATGCGAAGCGCCTCGGCCTCGAGCCGCAGGGCGATGCCGTGGTGCTTCCGCTCGTCGCGACGCAACTGCTCTGGATCAACCTCGTGACGGACGGCGCACCGGCGCTCGCACTGGGCGTCGATCCGGTGGCGCCGGGCCTGATGCACCGGCCCCCGCGTCCCGTCGGCGAGCGCGTCGTGACCGGGCGCATGTGGCGCGGCATCTTCGTCGTGGGCGCCGTGATGGCGGTCGGAACGCTGTCCGTACTGGATGCGGCATTGCCGGGCGGGCTGATCGAGGGCACGGGCAACCTGCGTCACGCGCAGACGATGACCTTCACGACGCTGATGCTGTTTCAGCTGTTCAATGTGTTCAACGCGCGCTCGGACGACGTCAGCGCATTCCGCGGAGCGTTCACGAACGGATGGCTGTGGGGGGCGGTGGGGCTCTCGGTCGTGCTGCAGATCCTGGTCGTCTACATACCGCCGCTGCAGCGCGCATTTTCAACGGAGCCGCTGACGGCCGGCGACTGGCTCGCGTGCACTGTCGTCGCGAGCACCGTTCTGTGGGCGCGTGAACTGCAGAAGCTGGTGCAGCGGCGGCGATCTTCCGCCTGAAGGCGGAAGCCACTGGAGTGATATTCCTCGGCCGCCGCTGCGGTGACGCGAGCCGCGCGGGGCGTGCGCGATGTATCATGACCGCCACTCCGGAACAATATCGATGAGGTTCGAGCGCCATCATTCGGCGTTGATCGTTGCGTCCTTGATCACCGTGGCGTCTTTCGTCGGGGCGACCGTTTATACGCAGAACCGTTTGGTACGGCTCGATGCGCTGTCGTCGACGATCGAGACGGACGCCGTGCCGAGCACCGAATATCTCTCGAGCGCGGCCGTGCGTCTCACGCGATTGAGCCAGTTGCTGGATGACGCAGGGACGGGACGTCTGCGCCCATCAGCCGCGGCGGCGGCGGCCACCGAGGTGGACGCGCTCGATGCCGATGTCGCCGCGTACTTGCACCTGGAGCCGCTCGCCGGCGAGAACGAGTTCTGGGCGTCCCTCCGCACCGACGTGTCCACAGCCGTCCAGCTCGTTCGCGCGGCTCTCGATCAGGAGAAGCGCGACATCGCGTCGCCCGATCTTGGCAGCGGCGGCCGTGTGGACGAGGCGCTCGATCGTGCGGTGCGAACCGTCCTGGCGACGCTCAACTTCGACATGCGGCAATCGGAGCGGATGGCGCGGGACGTGCGGCAAGTGCGTCTCGCGACGCTTCGCATGGTCATCCTGCTCGACGGCCTCTCGACGGCGATCGCTGTGGTGGCCGTCATCATCGCCTACCGCGCGTCGCGCCGGCACGATCAGCTGCTCCAGGAACACAACGCGCTGCTGAGCGCACGCGTCACGGAGCTGGATCGGTTCGCCGGCCGCGTCGCGCACGACGTGCTCAGCCCTCTGGGGACGATCTCGTCGGCGCTGGCGCTGCTCGGGCAGTCGTGCGACGAGCCCAGCCGTCCTTTCATCGATCGCAGCAGCCGCGCACTGCATCGCGTGCAGCAGCTCGTGCAGGGGCTGCTGACGTTCGCGCGTGCCGGTGCCCGCCCGGATCCGACGGCCAGGTGTTCAGTGAACAGCGTCCTGGCGAGCATCGTGGCCGATTCTGCGGACGCCGCTGAGAAACACGGCATCGATATCACGGTTCAGAGCACCGGGCCCGTGATAGTGCCATGCAGCGTCGGCGTGATCACGAGCATCGTCCAGAACCTGGTACGAAATGCGATCAAGTACATCGGCGATCGGCCGCTCAAGCGCATCGTCGTTCGCGCTCGCGCGAACGATACGGTCGCGCGGCTCGAGGTCGAGGACACGGGGCCGGGCATTCCGGCGGAGTCACAGGAGACGATCTTCGAACCGTTCGTTCGCGTGTCGCGCGGCCCCGTGGGCGGTACCGGCCTCGGGCTCGCGACCGTGAAACGGCTGGTGGAGGCTCACGGCGGCAAGGTCGGCGTGCAGTCGAAACCGGACGCGGGTTCGTTGTTCTGGGTGGAGCTGCCCGTGGCGTCCGGCGACGCGGCCGGCGGTACTCAGTGAAGCGCGCGACGGCGCTGCTGCAGGAACTCGCGTTCCGCTGTGTTGGAGGTGAGCGCGATCGCCGAGTCGTACGCGAGCGCAGCTTCGCTCATGCGTCCGAGCCGGCGCAGCAGATCCGCGCGGACGGCATGAAACAGATAGTACCGAGGCATGTCGAGCCCATCGACAATCGTGAGCGCCGCGTGCGGACCAGCAACCTCGGCGAGTGCCACCGCGCGGTTGAGCGCCACTACAGGCCCTGGCGCGATCGCAACGAGCTGATCGTAGAGCTGCAGGATCTGAGGCCAGTCGGTGGCGTCGGCAGTGTGCGCATCGCTGTGCACTGCGTTGATCGCCGCCTGAATCTGATATGGCCCGGGCCGGTTCAGACGAAGGCATCGGCGAACGAGTTTCTGACCTTCGGCGATGAGCGCGCGATTCCATCGCGCGCGATGCTGATTGGCGAGCAGGACGAGATCTCCTTCGCGCGTGACGCGTGCGGCTCGCCGCGAGTCCACCAGCAGCATCAAGGCGAGCAGGCCCATGACTTCGGGCTCGTCCGGCGCCAGCTCCGTCAGCACGCGTCCGAGCCGGATGGCCTCCGCACAGAGATCATCGCGAACGAGACGCTCGCCGGACACCGCCGTGTAGCCCTCGTTGAAGATCAAGTAGACGACGGCGAGAACGGCGCCGAGGCGCCCGGGCAGCTCCTCGTGGCCAGGCACACGGTAGGGAATCCCTGCGTCGCGAATCTTTCCTTTCGCCCGAACGAGCCGCTGCGCCATCGTCGCTTCAGGTACGAGAAACGCGCGCGCGATCTCCGCGGTGGTGAGACCTCCGAGCAGCCGAAGCGTCAACGCGACCTGCGCCGGCGCGGCAAGGGCCGGATGACAGCACGTGAAGAGCAGCCGCAGGCGTTCGTCCATCACCGCGCTCTCCTCGTCCGGTTCGTCACGGGACTGCAGCCACGCGGCATGCGCATGGCGTTCATCGCGCGAGGCCTCGCGCCGGAGCCGATCGATCGCGCGGTGCCGCGCCGTGGTGATGATCCATCCCGCGGGACTCGCCGGTAGCCCCGTCGCTGGCCAGCGCTCGACCGCAATCGTGAACGCGTCCTGGACCGCTTCTTCCGCTGCATCGATGTCGCGGAAATAACGGACCAGGACCGCCACCGCGCGCCCGTACTCTTCGCGAAACACACGCTCGATCCCGGACGCCGTCAGCGCGGGGATGCCAGGCTCAGTGTTCGGTTTCATCGCGAAGCGGCCGGACCTCGATCGGCAGCGTGGTGGCGCGCGCAAGCCGGCGTCCCCATTCGAGCGCCGCGTCCAGATCGTCGGCTCTCACGACGCAGAAGCCGCCGATGTGTTCCTTGCCCTCGACGAATGGACCATCGGTGGTGAGCACGTCACCGTTCTTGACGCGCACGACGGTCGCCGTGCTCGTCGGATGCAGCCCGCCGGCGAAGACCCACGCGCCCGCGGCCTTCATCTGCTGCCGCACGGCGGTCACCTCGCGCATGATGGGTTCGAGCACCTGCGGGGGCGGCACATCGCCGTCGGGTTGATAGATGCTGAGCAGATATTGCTTCATCGTCCGTCCTCTTGCGCGCTCGCCGGCGCCATGCCGGCGGCTCTCACCCTCTATACGAAGAGGATCGCGCGAGATCGACACTGAAGCCTCGCATGGAAGAGCTTGGGGCCCGATATCCGGCTGACACATTCCTACATGGGAATATAATCGCCTAATGCCTCGCGCCGCGACTACCGCGGACGTCTTCAACGCCATCGCCGAATCGCGCCGGCGCGACATCCTCGTCTTCCTGACGCCGCACGAGCGTCCGGTCACGGATATCGTCTCCGCGCTGGGGCTCGGTCAGCCGTCGGTCTCCAAGCACCTGAAGGTGCTTCGGGAAGTGGGGCTCGTGGACGTGCGCCGCGAGGGGCGCCAGATGTTCTACCGGACAAATGCAGCCGCCATCCGTCCACTGCACGAGTGGACGCAGACCTTCGAACGGTTCTGGCGGAATCAACTGATTCGTATCAAGGAACAGGCGGAAGGAGGACAGCCATGAGCCTGACGGTTTCCACGCTGGAAGATCTCACCCTGACTATCACCCAGGAGATCGACGTGCGCGCCTCGGTGGAGACGACGTTCGATGCGTTGCTCGAGCAACTGGGTCCGTCGAACCAGACGCTGGAAGGCCAGCCGCTCTCCCTCGTGATCGAACCGCGGCCCGGCGGGCGCTGGTTCCGCGATCTCGGCCAGGACAACGGCCATCTCTGGGGACACGTGCAAGCGATCAAGCGTCCGACTCTGTTGGAGATCACGGGGCCGCTGTTCATGTCCGCGGCCGTCGTGTCGAACGTGCAGTACCGGCTCGCGGAGGTCGGCGGCGGCACCCTGATTACATTCCGCCACTCGGCGTTCGGCTTCGTGCCGGACGAATATCGGACGGGGATTCAGCGTGGATGGGCGTCGATGCTCGAACGCGTGCGGACGCAGGCGGAATCCCGCACGATCGCTCACTGACGAGAGGAGCTCGATCATGTCGATTATCGAAGGCTTGCTGCAGGAGCTGGATCAGGAGGCGCAGACGACGCGCCGCGTGCTCGAACGAGTCCCGGCGGATCGCCTCGGGTGGAAACCGCATGACAGGTCGATGTCGCTCGGTCAGCTCGCGCTGCACGTCGCGACCATTCCTGGCGCGATCGCAGAGATCTCGCAGACATCGCCCTGTCCGATTCCGCAGTTCACACACCCGAGCGCCTCGAGCGCGGAGGAGCTCGTCCCCGCGCTCGAGCAAAGCGTGGCTCGCGCGAAGCAGATCCTTGGCGGAATGGATCCCGCATCGCTCTCGAACATGTGGCGCATCGTCGACGGCGACAAGGAAGTGCTGGCGCTCCCGGTCGGCACGGTGCTGCGCTCGATCATGCTGAATCACTGGTACCACCATCGCGGGCAGCTCGCGGTATACCTGCGGCAGCTCGAGGTGCCCGTTCCGTCGATGTATGGA
>JAICSD010000520.1 GCA_025937075.1 Vicinamibacteria bacterium
CAAAACCGACAACCGCAATCCGTGCAAACACGATCACCTCTCGGGCGCGCTGCGCGCGCCCCGCCGGAGCGGAGCGGGGCCCAGGGGCCCCCGCGAGCGACGGCGTAAGGGGGTCCGGGGGACGAAGTCCCCCGGGGAAGGCTAGACACCCCATCCTCTGCGGGCGACGGGCTCGAGGCAGATGCTGCGGCCGATGGCGGGTGCGATGATCCGCAGTTCAGCCATCAAGCGATCGAACTGCGCGGGGAAGAGCGACTGCGCGCCGTCGCTGAGCGCGTGATCGGGATCGCAATGCACTTCGATGAGCAGACCATCGGCTCCCGCCGCGACAGCCGCGCGCGCCATGGGCGCGACCTTGTCGCGCTTTCCCGTCCCGTGGCTGGGGTCGACGAGGATCGGCAGGTGGCTCAGCTTGCGGACGACGGGGATCGCCGAGATGTCGAGAGTGTTGCGGGTAGCGCTCTCGAACGTACGGATCCCGCGCTCGCAGAGCATCACGTTCATGTTTCCGCCCGCGAGGATGTACTCGGCGGACAGCAGCCATTCCTCGATCGTCGCGGAGATGCCGCGCTTCAGCAGGACGGGCTTCTTCGAATGCCCCAGCTCGCGCAGCAGCGTGAAGTTCTGCATGTTGCGCGCGCCGACCTGCAGGATGTGCGCGTAGCGCTCGATCAGAGCGAGCTGGCTGATGTCCATCACCTCGGACACGAGCTTCAGGTTGTGGCGGTCGGCGGCCGCCCGCAGCAGGCGCAGGCCTTCCTCGCCAAGACCCTGGAAGCTGTAGGGGCTGCTGCGCGGCTTGAAGGCGCCCCCTCGCAGGATCTTCGCGCCGGCGCGCTTGACCGCCGCCGCCGACGCTTCGACCTGCTGTTCCGTCTCCGCGGAGCAGGGACCGGCCATGACGATGACCTCGTCCCCGCCGATACGCACGTCGTCAACGGTGACGACCGTGTTGTCCGGCTTGAACGTGCGGCTCGCCAGCTTGTAGGGCTCGGTGATGCGCAGCACTTCCTGCACGCCGTCGAGGACTTCGATGAGTGCCGTATCCGCCAGGCGTGTGCCGCCGACGGCGCCGAGCACCGTGCGCAAGGTGCCGGTCGATCGGTGCACGTCGAATCCCATCTCCACGAGCTTGGCGATGACGCCCTGAATCTGGTCGTCCGTCGCCCGTTCCTGCATTACAACAACCATAAATGTGTCCTTTTATTCTAGCGTGTCGCGCAGAGGCTCCGACGATGCGGCCGCGTGCGCATCGTCGGCGATGCGTTCGAGCCGGCGCGCCTCGTCGATGATTCGCTCGAACAGCCGCCGCAACGCCGGCGTGTCGAGCGGTCCCGTGTTGACTTCGGCCACGTGCGCGAGCACCTCCGACTCGCGCGCCGGCTGATAGATCTCCATTCCCTGTTCGCGCTTCAGCCGTCCGATCTCGAGCGCGCACGCGGCGCGTGCGTTGAGCAGCCGGACGAGATGCTCGTCCAGCAGATCGATGCGGTTGCGCAGATCGTCCAGATCGCCAGTCACGCCGCTCCCTTCAGCCATCGCGCGTAGCTCCCGACGCGGTCCGCGAGGTCGCCGGCGCGCCCATGCTGCGCGATGACGTTCACGAGCGCGCTGCCAACGACCGCGGCGTCGACCCAGCGGCCAACCTCCGCAACCTGCTCCGGCGTCGAAATCCCGAACCCGAGCGCCAGCGGCAGATCCGAATGCGCCCTGACCCGCCGCACGAGCGCCTCCGCATCGGCCGCCACGCGGTCGCGTGCGCCAGTCACGCCGAGGCGCGAGATGATGTACAGAAATCCTCGTCCCAACCGCGCGGACATTCGGATCCGCTCGTCGGTGGTGGTCGGACTGAGAAGAAAAATTGGATCGATGTCGGCCTCGACCAGCCGCTGACGGAAGGGCTCGGCCTCCTCGACAGGCAAATCCAGAACGAGCACGCCATCGACGCCGGCGTCGGCGGCAAGGTCGACGAACTCCGATTCACCGACGCGGAGGATCGGATTCGCGTAGGTAAAGAGCACGAGCGGTGACCGAACGGCCGCGCGCGCATCCTTGATCGTCTGCAGGGTGCGCCGCAGCGTGGTGCCGCTCGCCAGGGCGCGCTCGGACGCGCGCTGGATGACCGGCCCGTCCGCGAGCGGATCGGAGAACGGCACGCCGACCTCGATCACGTCGGCGCCATTTTCTGAAAGCGACACGAGGATTCGCGCCGTCTCCGGCAGATCCGGGTCGCCGGCCGTGACGTAGGCGATCAGGCCCGGCTTGCCCGTCGATCGGATGCGCGCGAACGCGGCGGAGATCG
>JAICSD010000548.1 GCA_025937075.1 Vicinamibacteria bacterium
CCGCGTCGCCGTGACGATCGGGTCGGCGTCCCTGCCCCCGGGCACGCGTGAGGCGGACAGGCGGCCGAGCGCCTCCTGCAGCGAGCGGTCCTTGTCGCCGACGAGCACGGGAAGCGTCTGGAGGTCCATGAGGATCGGCGGGCCGCGGCAAATCGCTGTCCGCGTGGGAATTGGGGAGGGATCGTAACAGGGTCGCAGACGGCGATCAAGTGGCGAAACCGGCCGCAGGCCGCGAACCTCGCAGTGTAAATGCGACACGGGGGTCTGACCCCGTACTCGGGGCTTCCGGGGTCAGACCCCGAAACGCGGCGTGAGCCAACTCTGATTGGCCCGGACCCGTCCAAGCGGTGATATGGGCTCCATCGTCGCCGACCTCCGCTACGCGGCTCGCGAGCTGCGCCGCCGGCCGGGCTTCGCGCTCACCGCCATCCTCTCGCTTGCGCTTGGCATCGGCGCGACGAGCGCCGTGTTCAGCGTCATCTACGGCGTCCTGATCAATCCATTCCCGTACGTCGGCGCCGATCGAATGATGCAGATCTCCGTGAGGGACAGCGCCGGTCGGCTGCGCTATCCGGGCATGAACGGCGCTCAGCTCGAACAGCTTCGCCACGCGCGTGCTGTCGAGAGCGCCGTCGGCGAGGACGGCTGGAATCTGACGACGACGGACGGCGACATCCCGGAAGACGTCGTCGCGTCGTACGTCGCGCCAAACGCACCGAACCATTGGGGCGTGCCAGCGCTCCTGGGACGATGGCTCGTGCCCGCTGACGCGCCTCCCGGCCAGGACCCGGCACGCGTCGTCGTGCTGGGATACCAGTTCTGGCAGCGGTACTACTCCGGCGACCCCGCCGTCGTCGGGCGAACGATTCAGCTCGTTCGCAAGGACTATCAAATCGTCGGGGTGATGCCGCCGCGATTCCGATGGCGCGAAGCGGACATCTACGTGCCGCTCGGGATCAAGTTCGATCCGAACGCTTATTACGGCGCCACGCTGAAGATCCGGCCGGGCATTTCAGTAGCGCAGGCGAATGCGGAACTGCAGCCGATCCTCCAGGAGTTTGCTGCGCAGACACCCGGCCGTTATGCGGACTCCTTCCGCGTCAACTTGCGCAGCATCGTCGAGATGTATGCACGCCCGATGGGTCCGCGGCTGTTTCTGCTCCTTGGAGCGGTGACGTCGCTCCTGCTCATTGGTTGTGCCAACGTGTCGATCCTGCTGCTCGTGCGTGGAGCGCACCGCCAGCAGGAACTCTCGATCCGCGCGGCGCTCGGGGCGGCACGGATCCGGATCGTGCGGCAGCTGCTGACGGAAGCGCTCGCGATCGCCGCGATCGGCGCGGCGCTCGGCGTGTTGATCGCGTGGAAGGGGCTCGCGGTCATCGTGGCGTGGGTCCCGACGAACTCCTTCGCCGCCGAATCGGTCATCGAGATGAACGTGCCGGTGCTGCTCTTCAGCACCGCGCTGGCTGTGGCGACCGCCGTCGTCTTCGGCGTCTGGCCCGCGCTGCAGCTCTCACGGCCGGATCTCGGGCGCATCGCACAGGCCACCTCGCGCCGGGTGATCGGCAGCGCGCAGGGACGTCGTGTGCACCGCGTGATGGTTGCGGTGCAGGTCGCGTTGACGCTGCTGATGCTGACCGCCGCCGGCGCGGCGGAGAAGGGTTTCCTTCGGCTGGCGAACGCCGACCTTGGATATGACCCGCGAAACACCATGTCTCTGCCGATTCCCGTTCACGACGGGACCTACAAA
>JAICSD010000339.1 GCA_025937075.1 Vicinamibacteria bacterium
AAAAGCGGCCGAGGTCGGCGACGCCCGCGAGCGCCGCAAGGCAGGCGACTGTGATGACGTGCATGCCGCGCGAGATGAGCAGTGAGTCGCGGACGCCGAACCGTACCGGAATCGATCGCAGGCCGGCCGCGCGATCGAACTCGAGATCCTGGCACGCGTAGAGGATGTCAAAGCCGCCCACCCACGTCCCGATCGCCGCACCGAGAATCCACGGCTCCAGCGCACCCGCCGGTCCGCCGGCGGCGAGCCAGCCCCCAACGGGGGCCACGGCCATGGCGAGCGCGAGGAACAGCTGCGTGTATGTGGTGTAGCGCTTCGCGAGCGAGTACCAGAACACGATCGCGAGGGCAAGCGGCGAAAGCGCGAAACAGGTGAAGCTCAGTTCGTAGGCGGCGAACACGAAGACGAGTGACGCGATCGCGACGAACACGACGGCTTCGGCGCGGCTCATCGCGCCGCGCGGAAGCTCGCGCATCGCGGTCCGCGGGTTCCTGGCGTCGTACGCCGCGTCCACGAGCCGATTGAACCCCATCGCCGCGCTGCGGGCAGCAACCATCGCGACGACGATCCAGAGGACGCGACGCAGCACCTCGCCGGCCACGAGCGGGTGCGCATGCAGCGCCAGCAGCGCGCCCGTCAACGCGAACGGCAGCGCGAAGACGCTGTGGCTGAACCGGACGAACGACAGGTACGTTTGGAGGTGGCGCAAAACGGGTGCTCGGTGCTCGGTGCTAGGTGCTAGGTGCTCGGTGCTCGGTGCTCGCGTTCTTGCTTGGTTCTGGTTCTCGGTTCCCGCGTCGGATTCTCGAGTCGGTCCATTCGCGGTTCACCTTCTCGATTGGCACAGGTCGCCAGATATTCAGCGTAGCGGACCGGCGGGCGCTCCAAAAATTGGGGTAGGAACCGCGCCGAACCGACGGAGAACCTGAGAACCCAACCCGAGAACCCCAGAGAACCCGAGAACCTAGTCCGTCTCGACCCACCGAACGTCCGCCGGCTCGATCCCGCCGACGAGATATTCTTCCACATCCTGCACGTGCTCGGGGATCCGCACGGCTATGAGCTGCGCGCGTTTGCCGGGCTCGATCGTGCCGAGTTCGTCCGCGAATCCGAGTGCTGCGGCGCCATGGATGGTGGCGCTGGCCAGAAGCTCGCGGGGCGGCACATGCGGGGCCGCGCGACGAACCGCGGCCAGCTCCGCAAAGAGGTTCAGGTCCTCGACGCTGGCGAGGCTGTCGGTGCCGATCGCCACGCGGACTCCGGACGCGTAGAACCGATCGATGGGCGGCTCGCCTGCGCCGGTCCAGAGGTTGCTCCGAGGACACGTCACGAGCGTCGCGCCGGCGCGGCGCAACCGGGTCAGCTCGTCATCCGTGAATCGCACCCCATGGACCGCGAGGAGCCGCTCGTTGAGCAGGCCGAACCGATCCATGTACTCGATCGGTCCGCAGCCCGGCGGTGTCCATCCATGGTTCCACACGCCGAGCGATTCGAGCAGCGCACGCCACTCCCCCGTGCCCCGCTGGAGAAACTCGATCTCAGCGCGCGATTCCCCGAGATGGATGCTGATCGGCGCGTCCTTCACACGCCGCGCGATGGCCTCGAACAGCGCCGGCGAGACGGAGTACGGCGCGTGCGGCACGATCGACGCGCGGAGCCACGCGATCGGGGTGAGCGCCGCGATCTGCTCGGCCGCGGCCTCCACGATCGCTTCAGGGTCGGGCGCCGAAAAGCCCAACAGCTCGCGGAAGAACACCGCGGACAGGTCGCTGTCCGCAATCCACTCGTACGTCGTGAAGGTGTTGGTGACGTCGCCGACGAGGACGGTGCCCGACGCTCGCGCTTCGGCTATCGCGGCGCCGATCGGTTCGGGCGGCTCGTGGGAGACGGTTCGTCGCAGCGCCATCAGCGCGGCGGCCCACTTCGGCATCGATTGGGCCGGCGGGACCTGTCCCCGCATCCAGGAGAGTTCGAGGTGCGTGTGGGCGTTGACGAGTCCTGGCAGGATCGCCACCGATCCAAGGTCGACGACACGTTCTGCGTGGTGTCGCCCGACCGTTTCAACGAGCCCCCGCTCCGTCGAGATGACGCCGTCGGCGATCGGCGGACGCGCAATCGGGAGGACCCAACGGGCCTTGAAGGAAGTCATCGGTGAGCGCGGATCCGAGCCGCCGAAAAAAGGGGACAACCGCCTTTTTTCACAAAAGGGGACAGCCTGTTGGTGCGCGTTCGAGTCCTATTCTGTCGGCTGTCCCCTTTTTTCGCGAAAAAAGGCGGTTGTCCCCTTTTTTTGTGGGTCACCGCGGCTGCGAGCGGAGCTGCTTTTCGCGCGCGCTGCGGGCGGCGTAGCTGTTCAGCTCCTCCGGCCGGCTCGCGTCACCGTCGGCGCGCGCGGTCGCAAGCTCCAGCATGCGCGGCACCTCGCGGGTGCGGAAGTAGGGATCGCCGAGAATCTCGTAGTGCATGTTCCGGCGCTTCGCCGTGAAACCGGCGTTCTCGATGTTCCGAACGACTTCGACTTCGTCCATGCAGTACGCCGCGCCGGCCGCGCGGACGACGTTCTCCTCGATCATCACGCTGCCCATGTCGTTCGCGCCATACGCGAGGCTGAGCTGCCCGACCTTCCCCCCCTGCGTCACCCAGGACGCCTGCAGGCTCGGGAAGTTGTCGAGGACGATCCGCGCGAGCGCCAGCATCCGGAGATATTCCATGCCCGTCGCTTCGTATCCGCCAAGCTGCGTGTGCTCGGGTTGATAGCTCCACGCGATGAACGCCGTGAAGCCGCCGCGCTCGTCCTGCACTTCGCGCAATCGCGTGAGGTGCTCGATGCGCTCCTCGACGGTCTCCACGTGCCCATACATCATCGTCGCGGTGGTCCTCAGCCCCGCGGCGTGCGCGTGGCGCATCACGTCCAGCCACTCGTCGGCGGTGGCCTTGCCGTAACAGTTGAGGATCTTGCGGACGCGATCGACGAGGATCTCGGCGCCGCCTCCGGGGATCGAGTCGAGACCCGCCGCGATCAGCCGGTCGATGACGGCCGGCACCGGCAGCTTCGTCATCCGCGTGAGGTGGATGACCTCCGGCGGCGAGAGCGCATGCAGGCGGAACTCGGGATACCGCTGCTTGACGGCGCGGAACAGGTCTTCGTACCACTCGATCGGCAGGTCCGGGTTGTGGCCCCCCTGCAGGAGCAACTGCCCGCCCCCCAGCGCGATGGTCTCGTCGATCTTGCGAAAGATTTCATCGAATCCGAGGACGTATCCCTCGCTCGATCCGACCGGCCGGTAGAACGCGCAGAAGTTGCACCGCGCGACGCAGACGTTGGTGTAGTTGACGTTGCGGTCGATGATGTACGTGACGACAGCGCCCGGATGCTTGCGCGCGCGGATCTCGTCGGCGAGGCGGCCGAGCACCGGTAACGGCGCCTCGTGAAAAAGCGCGGCGGCCTCGGACGCGGTGACCCGCCCGCCGGAACGGACCTTCTCGACGATCGTGGGGATGGTCATTGTGGAAAAAACGGCACGGTGCCCGTGTCCTGAACCAGCCCGTGTTTGGCAACCAGGTCGTAATAGAGCTGCAACCCTTCAGCCTCTCGGGCCCCGAAGCGATACTTGATATTTTCGCGCAAATAGCGACGGCCCGTCGCCGCGCGCTCGGGGCCGCAATACGCGTCCGCAATTTCGTCGGTATGCGCGACGCCCTCGTCTCGGGCGTGCTGGAGCGCAGCGATTTCGGCGGACCCGACCTTCCCTGCGCGGCCGGTCCAGGCCGCCCACACGAACGGCAGGCCGGTAAGCGATGTCCATTCCGCTCCGAGATCGATCTTCTGAAACCCCTCCGCTTCGTGGTCGAGAAACAACGCCGGATCGCCGATCAGCAGCGCCGCATCGCAGCCCTCGAGCCGCGCGGCCGCCTCCGGCTGGACGGACACGAACTCCGGTTCGATGCCCCATCGCTCGTGACACAGGACCATCGCCAGCCCGGCGGACGTGCGTGAGCTCGCGTCGAGGCCAAGCCGTTGCACGCGGTCGATGGGCACTCGCGTGAACACCGCGACTGATGCAACCGGACCATCCGACACGATGCCCAGGTCGGGCACGAAGTGGTAGGAGCGGCTCCGCAGCGCCTCGACGGTCGGAATCATCCCGATGTCGATCTGGCGCCCGTGCAGCAGCTCCGCGCAAACGGCCGGCACATCGTACCGCAGGCTGAAAAGATCGGACCGACGCTCGAGCCCATAGACGAGCGGTCGCACGTTCAAGTAACTGACTGCACCTAGACGAGTCATGAAAGCCTGTCAACTACGCAAGCACGCAATCTCCAATCACGCAAGGTGATCTCGTCGCGCAAAGGGATAAGTGGCGTGTCCTGGCGTAGTTGGAAGTCCTGAAACTGCGTAGTTACGTGAGACGCCACCCCGCGTCGCGTTCCACCGGTTCCAGCCCTGCCGCGCTGATGTTTCCCTTGATTTCTTCGACCGGACTTCGGCGGCGGCCCAGATCGCCTTCGAGCGGCGAGACACCATCCACGTCGTCGGCGCCCATCGTCAGGGCGACCTGCGCGAGCTTCGGACCGTAAAGCGCCCAGTCGACCTGAATCGAATCGATTGCATCCGCAAGCAGCCGCCCCATCGCAACCATCTTCACATCGTCGTAGCCCGTGGACGGCTGCGCGACGGAACTGACGCGCGGGAGCGGCGCGAAGACGCGCACACCCCCGACTTCGCGCTGAATCTGCTGCGCGCGCAGGACGTGCGCGATGCGCTCGCCAGACGAGGATGGACCCTCCGGCGCCCCGTGGACGGTGAGCCGCGGCACGAGCAGGCCCTCGTCCCGCGCGTCGCGAACGAGCCCGATGATGTCGTCGGAGGCGTCCACCGGCGCATCGGCCACCGATTCGAGGCCCGCGTCTCGCAGCGCGCGCAGCAGCGTGCGGAATCCGTCGCGCGATCCAAATGTCGCGTCGAGGAGGTCCGTCAACGAGTACGCCGTCAGCGGCACACCGGATGTGTCCGCGAGCGTTCGCGCCTTGGAGACGGCGGCGACGGCATCCTCCAGCGATCGCGGGCGACCCGTCAGCCGGATTTCACCTGCACGCGCCGTCGAGGGGAGCGCAGATGGAACGGCATCGCCGTGCACTTCGAATACACGCAGGAACGTCGTCTTGACGCCGTGACG
>JAICSD010000292.1 GCA_025937075.1 Vicinamibacteria bacterium
ACACAAGAAGGGCTGGCGGCGAAAGCCGTCAGCCCTTTGTCTGTGACCACCGTCCATCGTCCATCGTCCATCGACCATCGTCCATCGAACATCGCCCCCTCGCGAAGAATCCCGCAGGGCTGCGGATTATTCCCCGATGCGATCGCAGCGCGCACGCGGAAGTGACCGGATCCGGCGTGTTTTCGCACCGCTGCCGACGGCGGGATCTTTGCTCTTTCGAGAGGCATGATCGCCATCAAGCGGATTCTGGTTGCAACGGATTTCGGACCCGCATCGGAATCGGCCCTTCGGTACGGACGCGAGCTGGCTCGCAGCTTCGGCGCCGCGCTGCACGTGCTCCACGTCGCCGAGAACGTGTTCGCCCGCGCCGCCGACGCGTTCAGCTATATACCCGTCGAGGTCCAGCAGGACGTGGAGGCCGCGGCGAGAGAGCAGACCGAGAGGCTCCTGGACGAGGAGGACTGCCGCGATCTTCAAGCGGTTGCCGCCACGGTGACCAGTAACGCCACGGCGGATGCGATTACCGAGTACGCGCGCGCGAACCGGATCAACCTCATCGTCATGGGCACACACGGGCGGCGCGCGGTGGCGCGGTTCTTCATCGGCAGCGTGGCCGAGCGTGTTGTCAGGACCGCTCCGTGTCCCGTGCTCACGGTCAGAACGCCCGAGCAGGAGTTCGTGCTGCCCGACGCGCTCGTTCCCCTGGCGCAGCAGGCCGTCATCGGAGATGCGTCATGAGGATCTCCATCATCCTGGCCGTCGGCCTCCTCACCGCAGCTGCCGCGTCAGCGCAGCCCGCACTGTCACCCGACGACTGCACACCGCAGCCGTCGGTGACGGTGCGCGAAGACCACGGCGTTTATTCGGTGACGGCGCAGTTTCACGTCGTCCAGCCGCCGGCGACCGCCCTCGCCGTGCTCACGGACTACGAGCGCATTTCGCAATTCATGCCCGGCGTCGAGTCCAGCGTCGTGCTCGAGCGCGCCCCCGGCCGCGCGGTCGTGGAGCAGCAGGCCGTGTCGCGGCTCCTGATGTTCCAAAAGCGCGTGCAGCTGCAGCTCGAAGTGGTCGAAGGCCCCGACTCGCTCCATTTCCGTGACCGGTCCGGACGGAGCTTCGCGCGGTACGAAGGGGAGTGGCGGATCGCGTCGACCGACCGCGGCACGCTCATCACGTACTCGTTGACCGCCCAGCCCGCGTTCGATGTGCCCGAATTCGTGTTGAAGAAGCTCCTGAAGCGCGATTCGGCGCGGATGATCATGGGGCTGCGCCGCGAAATTGCCGCGCGCCCCAAAAATGCCGACTGACCGCTCCTGAAGGGATATGATTCGGGTGCGTCTCCCCGGATCTCATGCGGTTCGAACGCCATCACTCTGCGCTCATCGTAGCGTCGATTGTGACCGTGGCCTCATTCGTCGGTGCCACGGCTTACACCCAGAATCGGCTTGGCCGCCTCGATGCGGTCTCATCGTCAATCGAAACGGATGCGGTTCCGAGCATCGACTATCTGTCGCGCGTAGCGGTCCGGCTCACGAAGCTGAATCAGTTGCTCGACGCGATTCAGGCCGGCGGACCGCAAGCCATCTCCGGTCGTAAGGCCGCACGCCTCGAACTGGACGGTCTGGAAGCGGACGTCGCCGAGTACGTCCGCCTGCCGCCGCTGCCAGGGGAAGAGGCGCATTGGGCCGCTCTGCGCACAGATGTCGAGCACGCGGTTCAAGCCACCCGGCAGGCGGTCGAGACGAACGGAGTGCCGTCCCCGCAGACGTTCGATGCGGTGGGCGACGCTCTCGATGCGGCCCTCCGGAGCGTCGCGGCAACGCTTGCGTTCGACATCCGCCAGTCCAAAGCGATGGCCCGCGATCTGCGGGCGGTGCGCGCCGAAACGCTGCGTATGGTCGTCAAGCTCGACGGGGGATCATCGCTCGTGGCGTTGATGGCGGTGATCGTTGCGTATCGTGCGTCGCGCAGGCACGACGAGGTCCTGCAGGAGCGTAACGCCCTGCTGAACGACCGCGTCAGGGAACTGGATCGGTTCGCCGGCCGCGTTGCGCACGACATCCTCAGTCCGCTCGGGACGATCGCCAGCGCGCTGCCCCTCCTCGAGCGCGATGCAGATCCAAGGACGGCCGACTACATCGAGCGATCGCGCCGCGCCGTCGGCCGCGTGAAACAGCTCGTGGAAGCGCTGCTGGCCTTTGCGCGCTCGGGCGCCCATCCCGATCCCGCCGCCCGGTGCGCCGTCGAGCCCGTGCTCCGTGCCGTGATGGTGGACTGTGCACAAGCGGCCGAGGCGCACGCGATCAATGTCCAGATGGAGGCGGCGCCGACGCTCGAGGCCCGGTGCAGTGCGGGTGCGCTCACCAGCATCGTCCAGAATCTCCTACGGAACGCGATCCTTTACATGGGCGAGCGGCCCACCCGTCGGGTCGACGTGCGGGCGAGCAAAGACGGGAACGCGTGCCGGATTGCCGTCGAGGATTCCGGTCCCGGCATCCCGGCCGAGAGCGTCGGCACAATGTTCGAGCCCTTCGTTCGAGGGCCGCACGAGAAGACACCCGGCACGGGGCTCGGACTCGCAACCGTGAAACGGCTGGTTGAAAGCCACGGCGGAACGATCACGGTGCGTTCCGAGGTCGGCCGCGGCACCACCTTCACGGTCGACCTGCCGGCCGCCGGCGCATGACGGACGGCTGTAGAATGTGAAGGCCTCCGTAAAGGGATTTGACATCAGATGAAACGCGGACGAACTCAGCGGCGACGCGCGTCGCCGCCGCTGGTGGGCGCGCTGCTGCGGCTCGCGTGGCAGCAGGTGCGGCTGCAGTTGGCGGCTGACGTGGCGGCCGCCGGGTTCGACGAGCTGCAGGACGCACACTTGTCCGTCTTCCAGCATCCCGGCCCCGATGGACTCCGGCCCGTCGATTTGGCGCGGCAGATCCGCATGTCGCGGCAGGCGACGAATTATCTGATCGCGCAGCTCGAAGGCTTCGGCTACGTGCAGCGGCGTGGGGAGAACGGCGAACGCCGCCGCGTGTATCTCACCGCCCGCGGCCGCAAGGTGCAGGACACGATACGCGCGTCCGTCAAGCGATCGGAAGCGCGTACGGCCCGGCAGGTGGGCCGCGAACCCTTCGATGGCTTCATGAACGTGCTTCGGACGATGGCAGGGGGACAATGGGTCGACAGGTAGGACCGGCTGTGCGCGCGCTCGTGTGCGTCATGACCGCCGTGGGTCTCGGGGCGTGCGGAGGACCGCGGGAGACGACGCCGGTTCGCAAAGCGTCGCAGCGCGTGTTCGTCATCGGCTTCGACGGCATGGATCCGACGCTCGCGCGCCGGTGGATGGACGAAGGCAAGCTGCCGAACCTGAAGAAGCTCGCCGACGAAGGCACGTTCCGGACGCTCGGATCGACGCAGCCATCTGAATCGCCGACCGCGTGGTCGAGTTTTGCGACCGGCGTCAATCCCGGCAAACACAATATCTACGATTTCCTGATCCGCGACTTTCAGACGTACGCGCCTGATTTCAACATGGTCCGGCGCGAACCGCCGTCGTTTCTCTTCGGCATGATCCCGACCAGGAAGCCGAAGGTGATCTCGACGCGGGGCGGCACGTCGTTCTGGGTGACCGCGGGACGCCATGGCATTCGAAATGCCGTTCTGACGGTGCCGGTGACGTTCCCGCCCGAGTCGATCGAGCACGGCGAGATGCTCGCCGGCCTGCCGCTGCCGGATCTGCGCGGCACGCTCGGGACCTATTCGTACTGGGCCACGGATGTGAGCCGCTACGAAGAGGGGAATACGGAGTTTGGCGGGATCGTGAAACGGCTCGGGTTCGACGGCGACGTCGCCCAGAGCGAACTCGTCGGACCGCCGAACCCGATTGTCGCGCAGCAGATCCGCGACCTCCGTGCGAAGGGCGTGAACGACGATTCGGCGAAGACGCAGTTCGCCGAACTGGAGGCGCGGCAGGATACGCGGTTGCCGCTGACGATCCGCTGGGATCGGCCCGCGCATCGCGCGACGATCAGCATCGACGGGACCTCGGTCACCCTCGGGGAAGGGGAGTGGAGCGGCTGGGTCGACGTGACGTTCAGGATCAACCTCCTCGTGCGCGTGCACGGCATGATGCAGTTTGCGCTGCTCGACGCGACCAACGATCTGCGGCTGATCGGATCGCCGGTGAACATGGATCCGCGCGACCCGCCGATCCCGATTTCGAAGCCCGACGGCTTTTCCAGGCAATTGGCCCGGCAGATTGGCATCTACCGGACGCTCGGCTGGGCCGAATGGTCCGATAAGCCGCTCAACGACGGCCGGCTGGACGAAGCGCAGTTCCTCGCCGATGCCAACCGCGCGATGGACGACCGCGAGAAGATCATCTTCAAGCGTCTGGAAACCGACGACTGGGACCTCTTCGTCGCCGCGATCGAGACGACCGATCGCGTGTCGCACATGATGTGGCGGCTCATCGATCCGACGCACCCGATGTACGACGCCGCGCTCGCCGCGAAATACGGCAACGCGATCGAGAACATCTACAAGCGCGCCGACGATCTGGTCGGCCGCATTCGCGCGAAGCTGCCGCCCGACGTTGTCTTCATCGTGATGTCGGACCACGGGTTCCATTCGTTCCGGCGCGGCGTCAACCTGAACACCTGGCTCGTCCAGAACGGCTACATGGCGTTTCAAGGGCAGGAGAGCGGGAAGAAAACGCTGGCGGACCTGTTCGGCCGCGGCCGGTTCTTCGAAGGCGTGGACTGGAGCCGGACGAAGGCCTACGCCGTGGGCCTCGGCCAGATTTACTTCAATCTCAAGGGACGCGAAGGGCAGGGGATCGTCTCGCCCGGAGCGGAATACACGCAGCTCCAGAACGAGATTCGGGCGAAGCTCATGGGCCTTGCCGACCCGAAGACGGGCCAGCCCGTGTTCCGCGACATCTACAAGCGCGACGATATCTACAAGGGCGAGTACCTGCAGAATGCGCCGGACCTCGAGGTCGGCTTCAACGACGGCTACCGCGTCGGCTGGCAGGACACGCTGGGCGGAATCTCACGCGACGTGATCGACGACAACGACAGGAAGTGGAGCGGCGATCACTGCGCGACGGCCACCGAGATCAGCGGCGGCGTCCTCTTCATGAACCGCAAGATTGCCAGCGACCATCCGGGCATCATGGACCTGGCGCCGACAATCCTGAAGTACCTCGGCGTGCCGCTGCCGGCGGACTACGATGGCAGGCCGCTTTCTTGACCGGGGGGCTTCGCCCCGCCGGACCCCCCTGCACGCTCTCTCGCGCGCCGCTTCGCCGGCGCGCTCCGTTCGCGTGGCTCGCCGCAATGCTCGCTCGCCTCGCGCCTCCCGCGTCGCTATGCAGCCTGTCCGCGTGCGGCGCGCATCTTCTGGAGCGCCTTCATTTCGATCTGGCGGGCGCGTTCCCGCGTGATCGACAGGCGTCGGCCGATTTCTTCGAGCGTCATCTCGCGGTCGAGCCCGAGCCCGAAGCGAAGGCGGAGGACTTCGCGTTCGCGATCAGTCAGCGGCGCCATCGCGCGCTCCACCTGTTCCGCGAGTTCGCCGCGCATCGCGGCGTCTTCCGGCGTCTGCACGGACTCGTCCGGGATCAGATGTCCCAGCGGCGTCTCCCCTTCCTTGCCGAGCGGCGTTTCGAGCGACGTCGGCTGACGCGCGGCTTCGAGCAGCAGTTCGACCTTCGGGAGCGGCACGCCGGCGCGGCGGGCGAGTTCGTCGGGTGCCGGTTCGCGTCCGAGCTCGCTCGCGAGCAGCGTTCGGGTCCGCATCAACCGGTTGAGCGAATCGAAGACATGGACCGGCAGCCGGATCGTGCGGCCGTAGTCTGCGACGGCGCGGCTGACCGACTGCCGGATCCAC
>JAICSD010000248.1 GCA_025937075.1 Vicinamibacteria bacterium
ACTAATGCTTGGGCGTCCGTTTGGGAGTTGGGCGTTGGAAGTTGGGCGTTGACACGCTTCAGTGTGAGGAGGAGACAGCCCCATGGGTGTGCAGATGAGTGTTCAGTTCTGGGTGATCGTCGGCCTGATGGTGCTGGCGATCGCGCTGCTCGGGTCGTTCCTCGCGTCGCTGTACCGCAAGGCCGGTCCGCACGAAGCGCTGATCGTGTACGGCTTTCGCGGAACGCGCATCGTGAAGGGTCACGGCACGGTGATCTTTCCGATGGTGGAGTCGTTTCACCAGCTCTCGCTGGAGCTGATGTCGTTCGACGTCGCTCCAGTGCAGGACCTCTACACCAAGCAGGGTGTGGCGGTCACCGTCGAAGCGGTCGCGCAGATCAAGGTGAAATCCGACATCGAGTCGATTCAGACCGCGTCGGAGCAGTTCCTGACCAAGCCGCAGGACCAGCGTGAAAGCCTGATCCGGCTCGTGATGGAAGGCCACCTGCGCGGCATCATCGGCCAGTTGACCGTCGAGCAGATCGTGAAGGAGCCGGAGATGGTGGCCGACCGGATGCGGTCCACGTGCGCGGATGACATGAACAAGATGGGCCTCGAAGTCGTGTCGTTCACGATCAAGGAAGTCCGCGACAAGAACGACTACATCGTCAACATGGGCCGCCCCGACGTGGCGCGCATCAAGCGCGACGCCGACGTTGCCGCAGCGGAAGCCGATCGCGACATCGCGATCAAGCGCGCGGAAGCGACGCGAGCGTCGGCGATTGCGAAGGCGCAGGCGGACCAGGAGCGCGTGCTGGCCGAGACGCTCTCGCAGGCCAAGCAGGCCGAGGCGGAGCGCGACCTCGAGATCAAGAAGGCGAACTTCCTCGAGACGGTGAAGAAGCAGCAGGCGCAGGCAGACAAGGCCTATGAAATCCAGACGAACGTCATGCAGCAGCAGGTCGTCGCGGAAGCCGTCCGCGTGCAGCAGGTCGAGCGCGAGCAGCAGGTGAAGGTGCAGGAAGCGGAGATCCTGCGGCGCGAGAAGGAGCTGATTGCCACCGTCCTGAAACAGGCGGAGATCGAGCGCCAGCGGATCGAGGTCCTTGCCGAAGCCGAACGCGAGCGCCTGAAGACCGAAGCGGAAGGCCACGCCGCGGCGACGCGGGCGCAGGGCGAGGCCGAAGCGGAAATCATCTACAAGAAGGGGGACGCCGAGGCGCGCGCCATGAACGTCAAGGCCGAAGCGTTCCAGGAGTACAACCAGGCGGCGGTCATCGACAAGCTCCTGACGGGTCTACCCGATGTCGTCCGTGCGCTCGCGACGCCGCTGAACAACGTCGACAAGATCACGATCGTGTCGACGGGCAACGGCAACTCGGCAGGGCTGCACAAGGTGACCGGCGACATCACCGAGATTGCCGCGCAGGTGCCGGCGCTCTTCGAGGCGCTCTCGGGCATGCCGATGAACGAGCTGCTCTCGAAGGTGCGGAAGATCGGGGACAAGGCGCCGCGGCCCGACGAGCGGGCGGGTGTTTGAGACTGTGGGCTTCCGCCTTGCAGGCGGAAGCTCTGCGAAGGAGCACTGCAATGGCCGTACTTGAACGCGTGGCAACGCTGGTCCGGGCGAACCTCAACGACCTGATCGATCGCGCCGAGGACCCGGAAAAGATGATCAAGCAGGTGATCCTCGACATGGAGAACCAGCTGCTGCAGGTGAAGACGCAGGTCGCCGTTGCGATGGCCGATCAGCACCTCCTGCGCAAGAAGCAGCAGGAGCACGAGGATCAGGCAGCCGAGTGGATGAAGAAGGCGGAGCTGTCCGTGGACAAGCAACAGGACGATCTCGCGCGGGCGGCGCTCGCCCGGTATCAGAGCTTCACGAAGCTCGCGGAGGACTACGGACGCCAGAGCGGCGACCAGAAGCTGCAGGTCGATGCGCTGAGGAACGCCCTCGAGAAGCTCGAACAGAAGCTGAACGAAGCGCGCGCGAAGAGCGACCTCCTCGTCGCCCAGCATCGCCGCGCCCGCGCGCTCGACCGCGCCAGCCAGGCGCAGCTCGCGATCGGCGACCGCTCCACCGTTGCCGATTTCGATCGCCTCCGCAACAAGGTGATCCGCAGCGAGGCCGTCAGTCAGGCGAAGGCGGAGCTGGTCCAGGACGATGTGGATCGGCGGTTCGAGGCGATGGAGAAGGAGGACGAAATCGGCCGGCTGCTGGATGCGCTGAAGGCACGGCGCGGGGCGTGATATCGTGCGCGCGATGGCGCGCACCGATGCAGCTGTAACCGCTACTCTTCTCCTTGGCGCGCTGCTGACGGCGAATGTCTGCAGCGCGCAGTTCCGCACGCTCGACGACCGCTACCCGCCACCAAAATCCACGTCGCTCGCCGAGTGGAAGCCGCGCGCGGCCTACCTGCGCGAGCACATCCTCGCCTCCGCAGGCCTGCTCCCCTTTCCCGAGAAATCGCCGTTGAACCCGGTCGTCTTCGACGACATTACGCACAAGGACTACACCGTCTCCAAGGTGTACTTCGAGAGCCTGCCCGGGTTCTTCGTGACCGGCAACCTCTATCGCCCGATCGGCGACGGCCCGTTCCCCGCCGTCCTGAGCCCGCACGGCCACTGGGCGTACGGCCGTCTCGAAAACACAGACCTCAATTCAGGGCCGGGGCGCGCGATCAATCTCGCGCGGCAGGGCTTCGTCGTCTTCACCTACGACATGGTCGGCTACAACGACAGCCGCCAGTTGCCGCACCGCACCTTCAGCGGCAAGCGCGAGTACCTCTGGTCGCCCAGCGTCGGCGGCCTGCAGCTCTGGGACAGCATCCGCAGCCTCGATTTTCTCGAGTCGCTGCCCTACGTCCGGCGCGACGCCATTGGCGTAACGGGCGAATCGGGGGGCGGCACGCAGACGTTCCTGCTCGCCGCCGTCGACGACCGCGTCGCGGTCGCCGTACCGGTCAACATGATCTCGCTGCACATGCAGGGCGGCTGCATCTGCGAGAACCCGCCGGGCCTGCGGCTCGACACGAACAACGTCGAGATCGCCGCGACGATCGCGCCGCGTCCGCTCCTGATGGTCTCCGCCACCGGCGACTGGACGAACGAGACGATGGAGCTCGAGTATCCGGCGGTACGCGCGTTCTATCAGTTGTTCGGCGCCGAGGATCGCGTAAAGGCCGTCCAGTTCAAGGCGGAGCACAACTACAACAAGGACAGCCGCGAAGCGATGTATGCGTGGATGGCGCACTGGCTGCAGCACGAACCAGAGGACGTCGCGCGCCCCGAACAGTCCTTCACGCCGGATGCTCCGCCCGATCTGCTCGTCTTCCATCACCGGGCGCTGCCGTCCAACGCGGTCACGCGGGAGCAGCTCACGACCAACTGGATCGACGCCGCGGCGCAACAGCTCGCGACGACTCCACTGGCGGTGCGCGCCTCAGCGCTTCGCCACGCGCTTGGATACGGCGATGCGTCTCCGCCTTCGCGCTCCGCGCTACGGCGGGCAAGCGCACCCGCACCCGCACACACACCCGCACCCGCACACGCACCCGCACACGCGCTCGTCCTGATAGCCGGCGACGACCCGGTCGTCGCGCAGGGCCTGCGCGCGCGCGCATTCACCGTCCGGCCGATCGCGTTCACGCCATTCGACGCCGATGCCGCAGCGAAGATCGATCACTTCGACACTTACAACCGCACGGCGGCAAGCGGGCGGGTCGCGGACATCGTGAACGCCGTGCGCGAGCATCCCGGAGCGGCGCTCGTCGCCAGCGGCGACGCCGCTGCCGCCGCGCTCCTCGCGGCCGCCGTCGTCGCTGTTCCGGTAGCGATCCTCGATCTAGGTACGGTCCAACGGTCCGACGACTGGTTCGCAAATCGCTTCTACATTCCCGGCCTTCGCCGCGCGGGCGACCTTCAAACGGCCATCGACGCCGCCGCTGGCACGCTCGTCCTGCACAATGTGCGGCCCGGCCTCGAGCTCCGGGCAGCCAGCATCCACGAACAGGCGCTCACCCCAGCCGAAATTGCCGCGGCGCTGCGCGCAGAGCTCGACCGCAGCCGCTAACTGGCGCCTTGACACTGCGTTAGCGCAAGACATACGCTTTGGGGTTCGAGGCACTACTAACCAAAGAGGGAGGAAGGGATATGTCGTTTTTCCGGCGCATCTGCTCGTGCAGCGCCGTGATCGCGAGCGTGCTGGCACTGGCCGTGCCAGCGGCCGCTCAGTTCGACCGGGGCCAGATCTCCGGCCGGGTCAAGGACGCACAGGGTGCCGTGGTACCTGGTGCCACCGTCGTCGCGCAGAATGCGCAGACGCAGATCGAGTCGACGACCGTCAGCGACGGAACGGGGTTCTACACGTTCCCGAACCTGACGGCGGGCAAATACAACGTCAGCGCGGAGTTGCAGGGTTTCAAAAAGGCGCTCCGGCAGAACGTCACGCTCGACGCCGCGGGCTCGCTCACGCTCGATTTCACGCTCGAAACCGGTGCCGTCACCGAATCGGTGACGGTCACGGCCGAGAGCGCGCCGCTCCAGTCGGACGTCGCGCTGCGCAAGACGATCGAATCGAAGGACATCGAGCAGCTCTCGTTCAATGGCCGTAACCCGATCGGTGTCGTCGGCCTGAAGCCAGGCGTCATCGGCGGCAACTTCAACAATTACGGCTTCTCGGACCTCGGCAACGGCGGATTCAGCATCAACGGCAGCCGGAGCGACGAGAACAACATCACCGTCGACGGCGCGACCGCCATCCGCACGCGATCCAACGGCGCGATCGTGGGTATTCAGAACGTCGACGCGCTGCAGGAAGTGCAGGTCCTCACGGGCGATTACATGCCCGAGTACGGGCGCGTGAGCGGCGGCCAGATCCGCATGGTCACCAAGAGCGGCGGCAACCGGTTCAGCGGCAGCGGCTCGTTCTTCTACCGTGACGACTCGCTGCAGGCGAACACCTGGACGCGCAATCACAGCGCGAACCAGAACGACAGGAAGACCGCACCGTTCGATTACAAGCAGTACGGCTACTCGGCGGGCGGCCCGATCATGAAGGATCGGCTGTTCTTCTTCGCCGCGCAGGAATGGGTCAACTACCTGGCGGGGCAGACGAACCTCGCGACGGTGCCGACCGCGAAGATGCGCCAGGGAGACTTCAGCGAGCTGCTGGTGCCGAACAACGGGTTCTTCAGCACGGCGCAGATCATCCGCGATCCGGCGACCGGCCAGCCGTTCCCGGGCAACATCATCCCGAAGGATCGGTTGAGCGCCAACGGCCTGGCGCTGCTCGCGGCGTATACGCTGCCGACTCCGGGATTCCAGCAGGGCACATCGAACGCGATCCTCAACAGCGAGAACCCCCAGGATCAGCGGAAGGACAACTTCCGGTTCGACTACCACCTGAACAACAACAACATGTTCACGTATCGCTACGGGAAGTACAGCTGGACGGCCGTCGACGCCTTCCGCGGCACCTTCCCGTACGCGCGCACGGACTGGGATCGTCCCAATACGACGCAGACGTTCAGCTGGACGAGCACGATCAAGAGCAACCTGGTGAACGAAGCGAGCTACACGTACTCGCTCGACCAGGTGTTCATCAACGTGTTCAAGAGCGATCTGTATACGCGCAGCAAGTACGGGATCACCTACCCGTACATCTTCCCGAACAACAAGGAAATCCCGGACAAGATCCCCACGATCACGATCGACAACCTGAGCGAGATCGACGGCGGGCCGTATCCGTCTTCATCCCAGGGTCCGATTCACAGCTTCGCCAATACGACGACGTGGGTGAAGAACCGGCACACGTTCAAGGGCGGCGTCGTACTCGAGTACTCGGGCGAGGACGACTTCGACCAGATCAACGTGCAGGCGATTCCCGGCAGCACGAACAACCAGAACGGGCGCTTCGAGTTCCGCAACAGCACCAGCGCGCGGACGGGCCTCGGCATGGCTGATGCCGCGATGGGACTCTTCACGAACTACGGCGAGATCGGACAGCGGGCGCTGACGAAGTGGCGGGCACTCGCAACCGACCTCTTCTTCCAGGACTCGTGGAAGCCGACGAGCAACCTGACCGTCGAAGGGGGCGTGCGCTACTCGCTGTGGCCGCCGTTCCATTCGCTGACGAACAACATCGCCACGTTCAACCCGGCGTTCTACGACGTCAACAATCAGGCGGTCATCGATCCGAAGACCGGGGCCCTCGTCAGCGGGCCGCGCTACAACGGCATCCTGCTGCCGGGTGACGGGTTCCCGTCGGACGCGTCCAACCTCGCCGTGTACAACGATCCGGCGGTGCTGGCGCTGTTCCAAGGGGCACCGCGTGGCCTGACCGAGACGCACAAGAACGTCTTCGAGCCGCGCCTCGGCGTGTCGTACGCGGTCAACGACAAGACGATCGTCAAGACCAGCGGCGGCATCTTCCACAACCGCGTGACGCTGAACGACTCGCTGCTGCTCGGCGGCAACCCGCCGTTCCAGCCGCAGGTGAGCGTCAGCAACGGCTCGGCGGACAACCCCGGTGCGGGGGGGGCGGCGAACCTGCCGTTCGGCATGACGGCCATTGACCCCGTGTTCAACCACCCGACCGCCTACATGTGGTCGGCCGGTGTCCAGCGTGAAGTGCCGTTCGGGTTCATCGTCGACGCCACGTACGTCGGGCGCCGCGGCGTGTACAACCAGCGCGAGAACAACATCAATCAGCTCGCGCCGGGCACGCTGCAGGCGAATCCGGGGGTCAATTCGGCGGCGCTGCGGCGATACAAGGGCTACGGCGTCATCCGGCTATCGGAGAACGCCGGGAGCTCGAAGTACAACGCGCTCCAGATCAGCGCCGAT
>JAICSD010000029.1 GCA_025937075.1 Vicinamibacteria bacterium
AACGATTGGCAGCCCGACGCCGATGCGGATCCCGTTCATGCCGTCGAAGCAGCTGCCGGATTCGAATCAGTACGATCCCATCGAGCCGCAGATGTGGCATTTCCGGCAGTCCATCGATTACTCGGTTACCGCCAATCGCGCCGTCCTGGATATCGCCTCGCGCAACCGCGAGAACTTCCTGTTCAACATCTACAGGATGGGGAGGAACTCGATCGAGCGCGGCAGCCGCGACACCTGGACGATCACGCCACGCCGCGTAGAGGCGGCGGAGGCGGCGCTGAAGCGTGCGCGTCCTGCCACAGAAACGCCCTCGACGGACGCTGACGCGGAAACCTCGCGTGAAGAGTTCGAGAAGTTGCTGCGGGATCCTGCCCAGCGCGATCCGCGCGGCTACGTGATTCCCTCCGATCAGCCAGATTTTCAGACGGCCACGAAGTTCATCAACACGCTCGTCGAGAACGGCGTCTCCGTCCAGCGCGCCACTAGCGCCTTCAGCGTCGCGGGCAGGTCCTATCCACAGGGGTCGTGGGTCGTGAAGACGGCGCAAGCGTTCCGTCCGCACGTCCTCGATATGTTCGAGCCGCAGGATCATCCCGACGACATCCCGTACCCGGGCGGACCGCCGATTCCGCCGTATGACAACGCTGGCTACACGCTGGCGTTCCAGATGGGCGTTCAGTTCGCTCGGATCCTCGACGATTTCTCTGGTCCGTTCGAGCGCGTCGACGGATTGCAGAAGACACCTGCGGGACGCGTGACCGGCAGCGGCCCGGGATACCTGCTGAACCGCGGCCCGAACGACTCTTTCGCCGCCGTCAACAAGCTGCTGGGAGCAGGCGAGGACGTGTCATGGGTGACCAGCGGTCCGCACGCAGGAACGTTCCACGTAGCGGCGAAGCCCTCGACGCGCGGCGTCCTGGAGACGGTTGCCGCGGATCTCGGTCTGACCGCGGAGGCAGTGTCAGCCCCTGCCGGCGCGACGCTGACGCTGCGGAAGCTCCGCATCGGACTGTCCGATCGATACGGCGGCTCCATGCCGTCTGGCTGGACGCGTCTCATCTTCGAGCAGTTCGGGTTTCCGTTCGAGGTCGTGTTCCCCAAGAACCTCGATGCTGGACACCTGATCGACAAGTACGACGTGCTCGTGTTTCCGAGCGACATGATTTCCGCGCAAACCGGCGGCGCCGGTCGCGCCGGGAGGTCGGGCGGACGCGGCGGGAGCGCCGCGCGCGTTCCCGCGGAACTCGAGGATCAGATCGGCAGCATCACGGCAGCCCAGACGATCCCGCAGCTCAGACAATTCCTCGAGGATGGCGGGACGATTGTCGCGGTTGGGAAATCGACGTCGATCGCGGGGCTGCTCGGGCTGCCGATCGCGAATCATCTCGTCGAACGCGGCGCGGACGGGGCGATCAAGCCGCTCCCGGCGGAGAAGTACTACGTCCCAGGCTCGATTCTGCGCGTCGCGGTCGATCGCGCGAATCCCGTTGCGCACGGACTGCCTGATCACGTGGACGTCTTCTTCGACAATGACCCGGTTTTCGAGCTGACGCCCGATGCGGCGCTGAAGGGGATCCGCCCGGTTGCCTGGTTCGATTCGCCGGCGCCACTCCGGAGCGGCTGGGCGTTCGGTCAGGCGTACCTGGACAAGGGAATCGTGGGACTCGAGGTGCCGGTCGGCAAAGGAAGGCTGTATCTCTTCACGCCGGAAATCACGTTCCGCGCGCAGCCGCACGGGACGTTCAAGCTTCTGTTCAACGCAATCTATCTGGCTGCGCGCGGCCCAACGCTCAACGCCCAACCTCCAACGCCCAACTCCCAAAACCGGAATTGATACTTGGGAGTTGGGAGTTGGGAACTTGGGAGTTGGGAGTTCCTCAGCGGTGCTTGCGCGCCGTTCCTTTCCGGGCGGCGGTCTTCCGGCTGCGCGGCGACGATTTCCGGGCCGCGGCACTTCGGGCCCTGCCGCGTCCCGCCGCCTGCTTCTTCGTCCCGCGTCCGGGCTTCCGTCCCTTGCGCGACGTCGCTTTCGCTTGGCGTTTGGCGCCCTTCACGGCACGGCGCTTCGTCCGCCGGGCCGTGCGGCGCGCCGGAGCCGCGCGGTCCGCGCCGCCCGTCGTATCCATCGACCCGGCCGCCGAGGCGTCATCCGAGGCCAGTCCGTCTGCGCCGTCCCCTGCGTCCGCCGAGCGGGTCAGCGCGTCGGCCTGCGGTGCCTGTTCATCTGCCATATGCCCTCCGAAGCGTGTTGTGGCGCGTCCGCGCGATGGGCGGCCGCGAAACTGTAGCGTCTGCGTGCTGCATACTAGGAGCTTGTTTGCGTAAACGCAACAGGCTCCCTTCTGTGGCTTACGCGTATCAGCCCGACATTCTCGAGGCGCTCGGCCGCCACGGCCTGATGCCTGGGCGGCACACCGAGCCCACATTCGTCCGCCAGGCCCTCAGCGATCTGTACCGGTACGAAATCCGCCGCCTGCGGCAGGATTTGCTTCAGGGACGTGTGGCCAAGCCGGACTACATCAGCCACGTCATCGCACTCCGCCGTAAATACTGGCTCTTGTCGCTGCCGACGGGTCTGTGGACGCGGGTCGAGGGGTGAGCCGTTGCAGATAGGATCGAGCGTATGAAGGGCATCGAGCAGCTTGGGGTCTTCTATCTTGGCCGGGAGAGCGACCCCTCCGGCAAGCAGCTTGGCGACGCCGTCCTGTACGACTCGCGCGATCTCGTGACGCACGCGCTGTGTGTCGGGATGACGGGCAGCGGCAAGACGGGGCTGTGCCTGTCGATGGTCGAGGAAGCGGCGATCGATCGCGTGCCGGTCATCGCGATCGATCCAAAGGGAGATCTCGGCAACCTGCTGCTGACGTTTCCACGGCTCGCGCCGGAGGACTTCCGTCCGTGGATCGACGAGGAAGAAGCGCGCCGCGCGGGCCTGACGCCGGATGCCTATGCCGCGCAGCAGGCCGAGCTGTGGAAGAAGGGGCTCGTGGACTGGGGCGAGGACGGCGCCCGTATCGAACGCCTGCGCGCGGCGGCGGACTTCGCGATTTACACGCCCGGCAGCCGGGCCGGCCTGCCGCTCTCGATCATGTCGTCGTTTGCGGCGCCGCCGGACGCCGTCCGCGACGATGCCGAGGCCTTGAACGAACGCGCGTCGACGACGGCGACGAGTGTCCTGACGCTGGCGGGCGCGAACGCGGAGCCTCGTGGACGCGAGCATACCTTCCTCTCCACGCTGCTGGTCGACGCCTGGCGCCAGGGAAGGGATCTGGATCTGCCGTCGATCATCGCCGGCCTGCAGAAGCCGCCGTTCGCGCGGGTCGGCGTCATCGACGTCGACTCCTTCTATCCCGACAAAGAGCGATTTGCGCTCGCGATGCAGCTGAACACGCTGCTTGCGTCCCCGGGCTTCGAAAGCTGGCTCGAAGGGGATCCGCTCGATCCGGGCAGGCTCCTCCATGGCGAGGCAGGGAAGCCGCGCGTCTCCATCATCTCGATCGCGCACCTCGGCGACGCCGAACGCATGTTCGTCGTCTCTCTGCTGCTGAACCAGATCGTCGGGTGGATGCGGACGCAGAGCGGGACGAGCAGCCTGCGCGCGATCGTCTACATGGATGAGATCGCGGGGTACTTTCCGCCTGTTGCGGCGCCGCCCGCAAAGGCGCCGCTGCTCACGCTGCTCAAGCAGGCGCGCGCGTTCGGCGTCGGGATGCTGCTCGCGACGCAGAACACGGTCGACCTCGACTACAAGGGGCTGGCGAATGCCGGAACCTGGTTCCTTGGACGGCTGCAGACCGAGCGGGACAAGGAGCGCGTGCTCGATGGTCTCGAGGGCGCCGGCACGGCGGCGATCGATCGCGCGGAGCTGGATCGCACGCTGTCTGCGGTCGGCAAGCGCGTCTTCCTGCTGCACGACGTCCATCAGGGGAAGCCGCACACGTTCCAGACGCGCTGGTTGATGTCGTATCTGCGCGGTCCATTGTCCCGCGATCAGATCAAGACGCTGATGGACCCGCTGAGAGGCGCGGAGAAGGCCGCTGCGCCGACAGCGGCTCCGTCCGTTTCCGCGCCCGGCAAACCCGCGAAGCCCGCCGCGCGCGCGGCGGCTGAAGGGGGTGCGCCCGTCCTGCCGCCCGGCGTCAAGCAGTACTTTGTGCCGTCAGCGGGCGGTGCGCACTTCACGCCTGTTGCGCTCGGCGTCGCGCGCGTCAGCTTCTCCGACGCGAAGACGCAGATCAACACCAGCCGCGACATCGTGGCAACCGCGCCGATTGCCGACGGACCCATCCCCGTGGACTGGTCGTCGGCGGAGGTACGCGACATCAGCCCGTCGGCGCTGGAGACATCCGCTCCCGCAAACGCGAGCTTCGACGCGCTGCCGCGCGCCGCGTCGGCCGCGAAGAACTATGCGGCCTGGCAGAAATCGTTCGCCACGTGGCTCGCCGACTCGCAGCGGCTCGAGCTGTGGCAGCACGCGGGCCTGAAGCTCACGTCAAAGCCGGACGAATCGGAACGGGACTTCCGCATCCGCGTCCAGAATGCGCAACGCGAGGCGCGCGACGGCGAGGTCGAAGAGGTTCGGCGGAAATTCGCGGAGAAGCGCGCGCGCCTTGCCGAGCGCGTGCGCAGGGCCGAGCAGTCCGTCGCGCGCGAGCAGGGACAGGCGACGCAGCAGAAGCTGCAGACCGCGGTGTCGATCGGCGCCACGGTCATTGGCGCGCTGTTCGGGCGGAAGACGATCACGGCCGGCACGATCGGCCGTGCCACCACCGCCGCGCGCGGGTTCGGGCGGAGCGCGAAGGAGCAGGCTGACGTCGGCCGCGCGGAGGAGACAGTGGACGTCGTCAAGAAGGAATTGGATGATCTGGACGGACAGATCGCGGAGGAGACCGCGGCAATCGGCGCGCGCTACGACGCGGACGCAAGCAACGTCACGAAGGTCGCGGTTGCCCCGAAGCGCGGGCAGATCGCGGTCCAGTTCGTCGCGCTCGCCTGGATAGCAGAGTAGGGCGCATGTAGGGCACCTCTTTAGAGGTGTCCGGCCGCGCTCTCGTCCTACTCACCGCGCCCAGCAAGCGCCGCGGCTGACGGACACGGACCGCCCGCCGCCAGCGAATCGACTTTCGCGTTGAACGCCTCGACCCACGGCGCCGCGTTGCGCGCTTCCGCGAACACGTGATTGAAGCGGGTCACGCCGCTCTCGACGAACAGCCGCGCTATCTGGCCTGGCGAGAGCTGACGCAGCAGGCCGAGCGTGAACCGCCGTCCTTCCTCCGAAATGACGTGATCCGGAAACGTACCGCCGTCGTAGGGCAGCCCCTCGAGGCTGACACGACACGCCGCGGCGTTCGACCACACGGGCACGCGTCGCCAGTTCCGCAAGTCCAGCTTCAGCGGCCCGAATGTAGCGCCGAGATCCTGCACGGCAAGCAGCGGCGCGCGACAGGTACCGTCCCGAGCGTCCTGCCTGGGAGGGCAGACGAGCCGCTGGTTCTCGGACTTGTTGTCCCAGTGCGCGAGGAAGACCGCCATCAGCCGGAGCGCATCGACCTGCGCGCGCGGACTCCCGCCCTTGGACGGATCCACTCGATCGAGCTCGAACCACGACCAGCCCTGATTCGGCTGCGCCGCAATCCGGCGTCCGGGTACCTGCCGCTCGATCACCGCATCGTCGAACGTGACGGCGCGTGCCGCATCCGCGCCTTTCAGGCATGCCGCTTCGGCACTGGTCGTCTCGAGGCATTTCAGCGCCTCGAACGGAAACGGCGGACATCCAACGCAGCGAACGCTGTGGACGACGTACATACGGTCGACGGGAAAGCCGAGCGCGGCGAGCAAACGCGTCGCTGCTGTTTCCGCGGGCAGTTCCGCGTTGTTCGCACCGTACTTCACCTTGACGACATCGCCGTCCGCCAGACGGCAGTTGAACTTGCGCGTCGACCCGCCGACGCGTTCGGCCACGAAGGTGCAATCGACGTCCGAGGACGCAGCGAACGCGCCAGTGCCGCCGGGATTCGTGCCGAGATCTGCTTTGCCGATGGGAGTGGACGGCTGCTGCCAGACGCGCGCGGATGCGAGCGCGGCATCGCGCTGGGCCGGAGTGACGAATGCGGCTGAATTGGGCCGCGATCCGTCCCCGCCCGCACAGGCACCCGCCCACGTCCACGCGATCAACATCGCGAACGCATACCCTGGCGGAACGCGGCCGCTCAGCATGCGCTAATCGTAGCGCGGGCCCGACCGCCTCCGCTAAAGCTACGGCGAGTCTCGCCGAAGCGCTGCGCGCGAAGCGGAAAGGGTCGCGCCACGATTGCGATCGTGTTACAACGCCCGGAGCGCGACGTTCGGATCGACCGACGCGGCCCGCCGCGCGGGCATGAGACAGGCAAGCACCGCGACCATGAGAAGCACCGTCGATACGGCCAGGAACGTAACGGTATCGTTCGGCTCCACTTCGAACAACAGCGACTGCAGCAGGCGCGTCAGCCAGACCGCACCCGCCATGCCGATGACGAGCCCGATGGTCGCCAGCTGGACCCCTTGCCGCAGCACCATTCCGAGCACGCCGCTGCGGGACGCCCCCAGCGCCATGCGGACGCCGAACTCCTGCGTGCGCTGATTGACGGAGAACGCGATCACGCCGGCGATCCCCGTCGCGGTAATGACCAGCGCGAGCAGCGCGAAAATCCCGATCAGCGAGGCGGTCAGCCGCCAGGGCGCCAGCGTGTCCGACCTGACCTCTGCGAGCGTGCGGAAGTGATCGACCGGTTGATCCGGATCGAGGCTGTAGACGGCGGCCTTCGTCTCGCGCACGAGCTCCTTCGCGGGTATCCTCGAGTGGATCATCCAGTGGCTCGACAGAAGGGGATTCTGGAAGAGCGGCACATACGCCGCGTCCTGCGGCGCGCGCTCGAGGCGCTCCCGCGCGTCGGCGACCACGCCAACGACGGTGAGCCAGTCAGGATTCGCGGCGGCGCCCGCAATCCGCTTGCCGATTGGATCCTCATTCGGCCAGTAATGCTGCGCCATCGATCGGTTGACGATGACGACGCCGGGAGCGCCAATCGAGTCGCCGTCCCGGAACTCGCGCCCGGCGATCATCGGCTGGCCAAGCGTCTTGAAGTATTCGGGAGTTGCGACCAGGTAGTCGATCTGCGGTGGTTTGACGCCGGGCGCCATCGGGCGGTTCTCGATCAGCACGCCCGTGGAGAACGCCCCGCGGTCGTTCAGCGGGAACGTGCCGCCGCCTGCGACGGAGACCGCCCCGTGAATGGCCCGCAGGCGCTGCACCAGCTCGCGCCAGAACGCCGCCTGTTTGGCCTGACGCTCCCTGGGCGGCATCGACTGGGGATATTTGCTGAAATCCAGATCGATCCGCATCGTCATGATGTTCTCGGTGCGGAAGCCCGGGTCGACGTCCTGCAGCTTCACGAGGCTCCGTAGCGTCAGGCCTGCCGCGATCAGCAGCATGAACGAAATCGTCACCTGCGCGACGGTCAGGACGCTGCGAAGCCCTTGCGCGGACTGCGTGCTGCGCCCGCCGCTCTGCAGCGCCGGAGCCGTGTCGAACCGCCTGGTCAAAGCTGGAATCGTGCCGAAAACAAGGCCGGTGACGAGCGACACGCCGAGCGTGAAGAACAGCACCGTGGGATCGATGCCGATTTCGGCGGCTCGCGGCAGATAACGCGCGGCATATGCGACAAGCGCCCGCGTGCCGATCGCGCCCACGACGAGACCGGACGCGCCGCCCATCAAGGCAAGCAGAAGGCTTTCCGTGAGGAGCTGGCGGAGCAGGCGCGTACTGCTCGCCCCGAGCGCCGCGCGTACGGCGAGCTCGCGTTCGCGCTTGACGAGGCGCGCGAGCATCAGGTTCGCAATCGACGCGCACACGATCAGGAGCACGAACCCGGACGTGCCGAGGAGAATGAGCAGCTTGGGCTTGAAGACCCGCGCGACGTCTTCCTTCAAGGGCGTCGCGGACGCGTGGAACTGCGCCTGCGGGTAATCATCCGGGTAGGTCTTTGCGAGCTGCGCCGTCAGAATGTCCAGATCGGCGCGCGCCTTCGACAGTCGAACGTCCGATCTGATCCGTCCGAATGCCTGCATCATGCGGTGGCTGCGTCCCGCGATCATCTGAGGAGACGACCGGAACGGGCACGCGGACGTGGGCATGTAGACGTCGACGGGAACCGGATAGGCCGGTATCGGCGGCAGCACCCCGATGACGGTGTGCGGCCTGTCGTTCATGGTGAATACTCTGCCGATCACGTTCGGATCGCCGTTGAAGCTGCGCTTCCAGTACTCGTAGCTGAGGACGAGCACTGCGGGTGCGCCCGGCGTGTCGTCCGCCTCGACGAACGTTCGCCCGTACAGCGGACGAACGCCGAACGCATCGAAGTAGTGGGCGGAGACGACCCCGGTCGGCACACGTTCGGGCTCCTGCCTGCCGAGGAGAATGAACCACATGTCGTGGAACTCGACGACGTCCTCGAGCGAGCGCGCGGTGCGATAGTCGGCAATGTCCTTGACCGAAAACCCGAGATCGTTGGCCAGCGTGTCTCCCTGTCCCTGCCTGAGCACGACGAGGCGATCGGGATCTCTGTACGGCAGCGGCCGCAGCATGACGCCGTTGACGACGCTGAAGATGGCACTGTTCGCGCCTATGCCGAGGGCCATGATCACGATGATCACGAGCGCAAATCCCGGATTGCGCCGCAGGCTGCGGAGCCCGTAGCGCACGTCCTGCGCCGCCGTCTCGGCGAAGCGCGAAAGCCACGTGTCGCGGACGTCGTCCTTGACGCCTTCGACGGTGCCAAAGGCCTGGAGCGCGGAGCGTCGCGCCTCGCCGGGAGGCATCCCGGCGCGGACGTTCTGATCGACCAGCATGTCGATGTGGTACTGCAGCTCGACGTCGAGCTCGCGCTCGAGCCGCGCGCGACGGAAGAGGGAAGCGAGGCGGGTCCGCAGATGGCGCGTCATGTGATGCTCCCGATCAGCTGCCGGCCAGCACGCGCGCGACGGCCGTGGAGAGGCGCTCCCAGTTGCGCGTCTCCTGGGTCAGCTGCTTTTTGCCTTCGCGGGTGAGCCGGTAGAACTTGGCCTGGCGGTTGTTTTCGGAATTGCCCCACTCCGCCTCGATCCAGCCTTGCTGCTCGAGGCGGTGCAGCGCGGGGTACAGGGAACCCTGATTGATCTGAAGCACGTCCTGGGTAGTGTTTTGAATCTGGAGGGAGATCCCCCAGCCGTGCATCGGGCTGCGGGCGAGCGTCCGCAGGATCAGCAGGTCGAGCGTGCCCTGCAGCAGGTCTGACTTCGGCGCCATCCATCCTCCTGTCGATTGTCGACAAGGACGATAGATCCGCTCTTGTAGATTGTCAAGGGGAGGTCAGCGTTGTGCCGAAAGATTCACCGGGCGGCCGTTGATGCTCTCGTACTCGTACGACATCCGGAGCTGCGACGTGCCGGCGAACTTCACCTTCGCGGTCGTTTCGGTCGCGACCGGCACGCGGACGCCCGCCAGCCGCGCGTAGCGGCGGACGATGTTCACCAGGCTCGTCCAGAAGGAAGGATTCTTCGCGAGGCGTCCTTCGACGCGCAGCAGGTCGCGCCCGTCGGGCGAGAGGACCATGCGGCCGTCGACGAGGAGCACGTCCTTGCGGCGCGGCTTGATCTGCACGACCTTCGTGCCGTCCGCGTCCAGACCGGCGTCGGAGAAATCGTAGTTCTCCAGCGTGAGATCCGCTCTGTCGCTGTCGCCGCTATTGATCAGATCGCGTTCGCGCTCAAGGATCGGCCGCAGCACTTTCGAGCGAATCGTGTCGGAGCCGCGCTCGCTGACGATCTCGAAGGCGAAGCGGCCCCCTTTGAGCTCCGTCCACGCGTCGACCCACGCCTCCTGATTGAAGCGATCGCTCCACGCGTGCATGCGGCGGAAGGCCCGATATGCCTTCAGCGGCTCTTCTTGCCGCGTGATCGCCGCCGACCGATGGCCGGACTCATCATCATCGCCGCGGGCCATGGTCGAGGCGGGTACAAGTGAGCAAAGGGCGACACAGAATGCGGCGGCGCGAATCCGGCGGCTGGCGGCAAAGTATGCCCACATACCTTCGGGGTCGGGAGGTCGCAAGAATCGTGCTCAGGAACCGAGCCCAGCAGATGACGGCCCTGAGAGGGCCGCCTGACGCAACGTCAGTTGCGCGAATGACGCAGCGCGTAACTTCAGTTACGCGAACCGGCCGGCATCAGCGCCTTGAGCGTCTCGAGCGTGTCGGCGTCCTGCGGACGTTTGTCGCGCCGCCACCGCAGCATTCGCGGAAACCGAACGGCGACGCCGCTCTTGTGTCGCGTCGACGGCGCGATCGCCTCGAACCCCAGCTCGAACACGTGGACCGGTTCGACGACGCGCACGGGACCGTGGCGCTCGCGTGTATGGCGCCGTATCCACCGATCCATCTCGTCGATCTCCTCGTTCGAAAGCCCGGAATACGCCTTTGCGACGGGGACGAGCTGATCGCCGTTCCAGAGGCCGAAGGTGTAATCCGTGAGCAGGCTGGCGCGCTTCCCGCTCCCGGGCTGCGCGTAGATCAAGACGGCGTCGATCGACAGCGGATCGATTTTCCACTTCCACCAGATGCCGCGCCGGCGTCCGAGACCGTAGGGCGAGTCGCGGCGCTTGAGGATGAATCCCTCGACGCGTCTCGCGCGCGAGCCGAGGCGCACAGCGGCGAGCTCCTCCCACGTCGCAGCTGTTTCTTCCTGCGAGAGCCGGAGCACACCCTCTCTGTCGATGAGCGTCGACAATGTCGACCGGCGCCACTCGAGCGGACGCTCGCGGACGTCGACACCTCCGTATTCCAGCACGTCGAACGCCATGAAGACGACTGGGACCGCGCGCATGATCTGCGCGACCTGACGCAGGCGTCCGATTCGCTGCTGGAGCGCCGAGAACGGCATCGGCGCGTCGTCCGCAAACGCCAGGACTTCGCCGTCGAGGACGGTCCCGTCCGGCAGATGCGTGGACGCGGCCGCGATCTCGGGGAATCGCAGCGTGATCAGCTCTTCGCCGCGCGACCAGAGCCACGATTGACCGGCGCGGCGCACGATCTGCGCGCGGATGCCGTCCCACTTCCATTCGACGAACCACTCTTCACGCCGTCCGAGCGACTCCGGCGGATCCTCGAGGGGCGCTGCCAGGCAGAACGGGTACGGCTGCGACAGATCCGAAGTCGTTTCCGATGCCGCCGAGAGGCCGGCGAACCATTCCGCCGTGGGTGTCCAGTCACCCATCAAGCGCGCGGCGACACGTGTCGGCTCGGTTCCAAGCGCCTGCGCGAGCGCGCGCACGACGAGCGACTGCGCGACGCCGACGCGGAACTCACCGCTGAGAAGCTTGTTGAGGATGAAGCGTTCGCCGCGCGGCAGGCCGTGCCACCAGCGCCCGATCGCATCGCGCTGCTGGGCTGCATCCATCCCGCGAAGAGGAAGGAGGCGGTTCTCGACCCATTCCGCGAGCGGGACGTCCGGTTCGGGATCGCCCGGGGGCACAGCGTCGAACAGGAGCGCGATCAGCTCCGCCATGTCCCCGACCGCGGCGTAGCTTTCCATGACGAGCCAGTCCGGCACGCCTGTCAGCGTTTCTGTCCATTCACGGAGCAGCGGCCATGGAATGAGGCGCTTGAGGCGGCGTCCGGTGAAGAAGAAGATCGCCCACGCCGCATCGGCGGGCGGCGCGTCGCGAAAGTAGGCTGCGAGCGCGGCCACCTTCGCGTTCGTCGACGTCGTCGCGTCGATGGCGTCGTACAAAGCGGTAAATCGTTTCAAGTCTGGTCCGCTTCCGCCTTCAGCTCGCCGGCCTCGCCTTCGAACGCGGTGCGCAGCGTTCCCGTTTCCAGGCCGCGTTCGGCGAGAAACCTGGCGAAGGCGTCCGACCACCCGTGCGTCACCAGCACGCGCGACGCGCCGGTCGCGTCGATCGTGTCGAGGAGCGCGCGCCAGTCCGCGTGATCGGAGAGCACGAACCCGCGATCGAACGAACGCTGCCGCCGGACGCCGCGCACGCGCATGAGTCCCGACGCGAACGCGGTGGAGGGCTGCGGGAGCCGGCGCATCCAGGGCGTGCCGCGCGCCGATAGCGGCGCGAGCACGAGCGCTCCGGCGAGGGCGCGGCCGCGCTCGTCCTCGCGGATGCGCTCCGCGGGTGCGAGAGCGATCCCGAGACCGCGATAGACCTCCGTGAGAGCCGCCGTTGCGCCGTGCAGGCGGATAGGTTCCTGCGCGATGCCGCGCAGCTCCGCGAGGAGCCGCTGCGCCTTGCCGAGCGCGTAGCAGAAGAGGACGGACGCGCGTCCGTCGGCGCGATTTGCCGTCCACCAGTCGGCGATATCGGTTATGACGGTTGCGGCAGGGTCCCAGGTGTAGATCGGCAGCGCAAACGTCGCCTCGGTGATGAACGTGTCGCAGCAGACGATCTCGAAGGGCGCGCATGTGGGGTCCGGCGCGCGCTTGTAGTCGCCCGACACCACCCAGACTTCGCCGCCATGCTCGACGCGGATCTGCGCGGAGCCGAGGATGTGGCCTGCGGGATGGAGCGACACGGCCACGTCGCCGATCGTGGTCTGGCGTCCCCATGGCAGCGTCTCGAGGGTCGCGTCGGGCAGCCGTCGCCGCAGCAGCGGCGCGCATTCCTCAGCGCACAGGTAAGCCCGCGAGCCGGGGCGCGCGTGATCGCCGTGCGCGTGCGTGACGATCGCTCTGTCGACGGGGAGCCAGGGATCGATGTGGAAGCCGCCGGCCTCGCAGTAGAGTCCCTGTGGTGTGTCCGTGATCATCTCATTTCGCGGGTTCAGGCGGCCCTGAAAGGGCCGCCCTACGATCCCGCCGAAGGCGCGTCCGATAGACCATCCACCCCATCGCAGCCACGATCGCGCCGTACTCGACCCACATGATCGGCGTCGGCACGAACCAGCGATGGCCGTGGCGCGACAGCTCCCAGACGACGTAGGCGAGCAGCGTGCTGTAGGTCCAGACGATGAGCGGAACCGTGCGGCGGGTGAAGAGAAATGGCGTGAAGTAGAGCAGGTACCATGGATAGATCACCGGCGCGCCGACGAGCGCGACCGCCATGGGCCAGGCCCACGCCGCGGGTTCCGCCGCATCCTCCCGAAAGCGCATCCATGCAGCCACCGCAAGGCCGGCGGCCACTGCGATGATGGCCGCGCCGCGCGGCGAGGTCAGCCAGGCGAAGAACTTGAACACCGGCCCATTGAAACGGATGAACTCGATCACGTTCGGCACAGACCCGAGCGCGACGGTCCCGGCGCCGGCGTACGGAAAATAGAGCAGGAGGAGCACGAGCGCGCCGACCGCGGCATCGCGGACTTTCACGCGCTTCCAGTAGAGCGGCAGGAGCACGATCGGCAGCAGCTTGGCGCAGACCGCGATCACGAACGCGACCGCCGCGCGCATCGAGCGTCCGGTGCTGAGCATCCACGCGGAGATCGCGATCCAGAGTGCGCCAAGCGCGTCGATGTGGCCGCTGTGCGCGACCTCGAGGATGACGAGGGGGTTCCATGCATACGCGAGCGCGAGCCATTCGGATCGGCCCGTGTCGCGAAGCCACCACACCAGCACCCAGATCGTGAGCAGATCGCACAGGACGAGCGCGATCTTCATCGCGCGCGCCGAGTCCCAGATCGTGACGACCGCGCGGAAGAAGAGCTGCGCGGCGGCCGGATACGGCGTCCGCGCGCGACGACTGGGCATTCGCCGTGTCTCGTCGGTGTGCGTGTATGCGACCGCGGGATCGGCGGGGACGACGAGAAAGGGATTGATGCCGTAGCGCTGGACGCGCCCGTCCCACTGGTAGCGCACCATGTCGTTGTCGAAGTTCACTTTGGGCGACGCGAGCGGGATGCGGAACGCGACGGCGAGCAGCAGCGCGAGCGTCAGCAGCCGCCGCGGCTCGGCATCGACACTGCCGTCGGCCGCGAAGAGGCGGCGCATCAACAGCGCGTAGACGATGCAGGGAACGGCAGCGAGCGCGTAGAAGAGCGGCGTCCCGAGCGGCGCCTGCGAGACGGCGAGCACGATGAGCGCCGCGAGCGTTGCGCCGCCGCCGATGCGAATCAGGCGGGTCAAACCGCGATTATATTTCGCGCGTGGCCGAGGCAAACGCAACGTGCGTCGTGTCGTTGCCGACTGCGCTGAGCGGCGCTGGCGCATTGTGGGTCTTGCTCCCGCTGCGGTCGCGCGGGAGAACGCGCATTCGGCGAGGGAGCTGACGGTGGACCGCGTAGCGCACGCTTCTCACGCGCGAGAGTATGAGACGAGAAGATTTCCCGCCGAGCGGCTTACGGCGATCGGAGGCGAACAGGGAGGCCGGCGCGTCGCTCGTGCTAGCGCTGTGCGCGATCAGTTCGGACCGGAATCGGCTGCGGCGCGTTGAGCAGTTCGAGAAAGCTTGGATTCGGGTTGCCGACGGCGGCGCGGACGAAGTGCTCGCGTCCGAGCAGCGATTCCGCCTGCTCGCGCGTCAGCCACGTGAACGGGCTGTGCTCGTCAATCTGGCTGCGATGGCACCGCAGCGCATCGATCTTGCGCGAGGCGAACGCGGTCGCGTCGACTTCGAGCGTCGGCTCGGCCGCGTACGCGCCAAACGCGTCGGCGTCGATGGTCCACAGCGAAATCCCGTCCGGGGTGCCCGGATTCGCCTGCGCGGTTTCCACGACGCGGCGCATGAGGCCCGCCGGAAATACGACGTAGAACAGCGCGGGCGCCGCAGGACCGAGCGCGTCCACGGCCTCCGTGACACGCTCGTGCAGGAAGATGTGATCCGGGTGCCAGTACAAGCCGTCGGCGCCGAACGTGATCACGAGGTCGGGCCGCACGTGGCGAATGGCGAGGACGATCTCGTGCTTGAAGAGCGCCGGATCGACGCCGTTGAGCGACCCGTCCGGATGATCGAGCAGAATCACTTCGTCGAGGCCCAGGCGCTCGGCTGCCTGGTGCAGCTCGGCGCGCCGGACCGAGCCGAGCGCGATGTCTTCCTGACACCCGCGCGCACGTCCCCCAGCTTCGCCGCGCGTGACGCACAGCAGCGTCACCCGCGCCCCTTCGGCAGCACAGCGCGCCAGCGTCCCGCCGCACGCCAGCGACTCATCGTCCGGATGCGCGAAGACGGCCAGGATGCGGCGACCTGCAAGAAGCCCGGTGCGACGCGTCACGATCTCGCTCCTGCCGGCGCGGGCATCCGTCGTGCGCCGTCTTCCACCAGCCGCTCGTAGACCGCAACGTACTCGTCCACCATCCGCATGGCGCCGAAGCGCGCGACGCCGCGGTCGCGCACGCGGCGCCGATCGAGCGCGAACACGCGCGGCAGGCCATCGGCCATCGCATCCTCGCTCCCGAAGACGAGTCCCGTCACACCGTCCTCGACCACCTCGCGCACCGCGCCGCGATCGAGCGCCGCGACGGGCGTGCCGGAGGCCATCGCCTCGGCCAGCACGAGGCCGAACGGTTCGCCCGACTGTACGGGATAGAGCATCGCGCGCGCGCCGCCGAGCAGCGTCACCTTCGCGTCGTGGCCCACTTCACCGGCATAGACGACGTTCGTGCCGTCGACGAGCGGGGCGATCTTCGTCTGGTAGTACTCGTCCTCCGGCGCCGCCAGAACGATCCGGATGCCCGCACGCTTCGCGATGTCGATCGCCTGCAGCACGCCCTTGCCATCGGTGAAGCGGCCGAGGAACAGCACGTAGTCGCCGGGCTGTTCGTTGAACGTGAACGAGTCCGTATCGATGCCGTGCAGGACGATGTCGACGACGTTCAGCCCGGAGAGGAGCCGCGCCTGCTCGTTGGAAATGGCGACGAACGGCGCCTCGGGGTAGCGTGACCACAGGCGCACTTCGTCGGTGCTGGGCGAATGATGGAGCGTCTGCAGAAGCGGCACCGGGCACAGGCGCGCGAAGCCCAGCGACAGCGGATAGTACGCCGCCTGGAAGTGAATGACGTCGAACTCCGCCGCGCGCTCGACGGCTGCGGCGAGGTTGAGCATCTCGTACAGCTCCCACGGCCACATCGTGGTGTCGTGCCAATAACCGTGCGGGTAGCACGCGGCGAGCTTCGCGGACGTCGTGCTGTCGCCGGTCGCAAACAGCGTGACGTCGTGGCCGCGGCGGACGAGGCCTTCCGTGAGCAGCCACGTCACGAGCTCGACGGAGCCGGACCCGGTGGGCGGCAGCGCCGTCGCAACGGGGCCGACCTGCGCGATGCGAAGCCGCGTCATGCCGCCCTCTCGATCAGCGACGAGAGCACGTGAGTCGCCTCGAAGTGTTCCTGCGCGAGCGCCTTCGCGCGCGCGGCGTGCCGTGGATAATCGGCGTCCACGCGTGCGAGCGCATCGACGGCTTCGTCGGTCGTCGAGAACGACACGAGCCCTTCGCCGGACGGCAGGTGCTCGGTCCACGCGGTGTCCTGCACGATCGCCGGACGCCCGGCCGCGAGATAGCACTCGGTGCGATCGCTGAACCACCCGCAGCGCGTGGACACGTAGGTGTGCTTGGCCACGCCGAACTCGCCGCGCGATGATCGAATGAAGTCGCGGTATCCCTGAGGCGTCCGGGAGATGTCCATGGCCGGCAGCGTCGACCACCCGTGCGCCTCGAGCAGCGCCTGCGGCCCGTTGATCGCCAGCTCGAACCGCGGACCGGTGCGCGACGGCAGATCGATGAAGCGCAGGAACTCGACGTCCTTGTTCCCGCCGACATCGGTGAAGCTCTCGATGGTCCAGCTCATGACGGAGGTGTAGCGGTCCCGCTGCGGGGGCGCATCCGTCCGCCACAACGACGTGACGACCGGCTGCCACGTCTTGTGCCACGTGAACTCGCCGGTGGGAACGGGACACGCCGCCGTGCCGATGTTGGATCCAAACGTGAACAAACCCGTGAACCCGCGAAAGAAGTCCACGTACCACGTTTCGTTCTTTGCGATCGCAAGCTGCGTGAATGCGGGATCCGAGTCCACGAACACGCGGCGTGGAATCCGCGCATACTCGTCGCGCCAGAACCACGCCCCGCCCGACAGGTTGATGAAAAGATCGGCGGAGGCGGCGAACTCGACGACGCGTTCGCGAGGCGCGCCGTAGTACGAGCCGTCGTAGTTGACGAAGCTCCACGAGTCGCCGAGGCCGTGCGGCCGCAGCGCGCCGTCGATGTGCTTCAGGCCGTAGGACGGATCGAGCGCGCGCGTGTTCTGCTCCA
>JAICSD010000524.1 GCA_025937075.1 Vicinamibacteria bacterium
ACGGGCGTCGCCGTCGGCATGTACGCCATCGGCCGCTACGCGCTCCCGCCGGACGCCGGAACCCACACGAACAAGTGGTCGCACCTCGGATTCGATCTCGTGCGTTCGACGATCCTGTCGCAGGCGTTCGTCCTGGGGATCAAGTACGCCGTGCAGCGCGACCGGCCAACGGGCGAGTGCTGCGCGTTTCCCTCAGGTCACGCGGCGACGACGTTCGCCACGGCGGCCGTCATCGAACGGCACTTCGGCTATCGCGGCGCGTGGCCGACGATTCTGGCGGCATCGTACGTCGGCATGTCACGTCTCGCCGACAACCGCCACTTCCTGAGCGACGTCGTCTTCGGTGCGGCGCTCGGCACGGCCACAGGGTGGACGGTCGTCGGGCGTCACGGCCGGGAGACCTTCACGCTCCTGCCGGTGCCGGTACGCGGAGGTATCGCGATCACGTTCGCACGTGTGAATCCTGAAGAACGCAGCGCGAGACGTTAGCGTTCGCTCAGGAGCTGCTGGATTTCGCGTTCGAACGCCGTCTTGTCGACCACTCCGGGATGCGTCGACGCGATTCGTCCATGGCGATCGATCAGCAGCGTCACCGGAAGGCTCGCCGGCAGTCCGAATTGTTTCTGAAGCAGATCGAAGTCGCCGATCGTGACGGGATAGGCGATTGGATGCTGCGCGAGATATGGCCTGACGGACGTCCAGCCGTCTTCGTCCATCGCCACGCCCACGGCTGACAGGCCGTCCGCCGCGTACTTCTTCTGGATCTCGACGAACCACGGGATCTCGACCTTGCAGCCTGTGCACCACGTCGCCCAGAAATCGAGCAGGACGACCTTCCCTTTCAGGTCGGACAGCTTGATGGTTGCACCCGTGTCGCTGGTGAGCGACAGGTCCGGCGCCGCTTTCCGCGCGTCGCCTGCCGTCAGCGGCATGGTCGCCAGCGCTATCACCAGCGTGGTGGCGAACCCACGGAGACTGCATCTGGTCATCGGGCCTCCTCCGCAGCGACCTGCTGCGTCGCGTGGTGGAACACCGATTCGAGGCGCGTTATTCCCCGCCGACGGGTGCGGTATCCTGTTCAGACGCCGGAGTGGTGAAACTGGCAGACGCGCCGGACTCAAAATCCGGTGGGCTTTACCGCCCGTGAGGGTTCGATTCCCTCCTCCGGCACCAACCGATTTTCTTCGAGCGATACAGCGTGTCGGTCGGCTCCGACTCAATCGGGACGAAGAGGTCCTTCTCGGGACAGGCGAGAAGCCAGTCGACCAGCCCCTGGTTCGAATGCATCGGCCGTCGAACCAGCCGATACTCGTGGGGGCCCAGCGCGCGTGGAAATACGCGTTTCATTCGCGTGCAACACGCAACATTTCTCGACAGCGACCCCGGAGAGCCGACGCCACAGTGCAGGCGAAGCGGGCGCCCGCGAGCGAACGTGTAGGGGAGTCCGAGGGGCGAAGCCTCTCGGATCAGCCTAGAGAAATCGCTGATCGTCCGCGGACGGACCGTAGATCGCCGGTACCGTGCGATCGAGGAGACGCAGATACACCGTCAACTGCCCGCGATGGTGCGCCAGGTGGTTGATGGTGTCGCGCAGCACGAGGTGACGCGGCTGATCGAGCACGACCTTCCCGCCGGCCCGCAGACGCCAGTTCGTCGTCATCAGGTAGTCGTCTGACGTTTTCGACAGCGTCTCGCGCGCCTTTGCAACGTGCTGCTCGTGCACCTGCACGAGCTGGTCGGCCGCCGGTTGCTGATACTGCCCCTGACCCGGGGGCGGTGTGAGATCGAGCTCGTCCTGATCGATGATGAGCCCCACCCAGGACGGCATCGACGCGACGAGGCCAGCCAGCCTCGCGAGAGGCATCGACTTGGGGTGCGGCTTCCAGTCGTCGCGGCCGGTTGGAACCTGCTCGAGCGCGCGGCGCGTGCGCGCGGCCTCGCGATCGAGCTCCTCGAGAAATAACTTCGTCAGCATCCGCCAAGCATAAGCAGATGATGCCGTTCGGGCAAGGCTGTTGGTCGCGCGCGGCCAATGGATCACAGGAGACCAGAAGATCAGGAGAAACCCATCGATCTCCCTGAACTCCTGATCTCCTGTGATCCAATCGCAGGCGGTCACTGACGCGCGCGAAACGGCGACGCGCGCGGCAATGGATCACAGGAGACCAGAAGATCAGGAGAAACCCATCGATCTCCCTGAACTCCTGATCTCCTGTGATCCAAT
>JAICSD010000454.1 GCA_025937075.1 Vicinamibacteria bacterium
CGGCTCTGCAGTACACGCTCGGCAGCGAACCCGGTCCCGGCAGAAACGGCGCGCTGCCCAATCCGGACCTCCTTCCGTCGAACAACCCAGTGCTGCGGCCGCCCGTTTCCGGGCGGATCGGCCTGTGGGCGAAGACCGATTCGACGAGCTATTTCAAGGACTACGAGGTGAGCGCACGATGATCGGTCGCGCGCTCCTCTTCATAGCGTCCGTCCTCTGCGCCGCTCCGTCCTTCGCGCAATCTCCGAACACCTCCACGATCATCGTGGTCGCGGCGGATGCGAGCGGCGCAGTCGTTCGCGACGCGGCGGTCACCGTCAGCAACGCGCAGACGGGCACCCGCCGTGAAGCGAAGACCGGTACCGAGGGATCTGCCACGATTGCGGCTCTTCCGCTCACCGGAACGTACTCCATCTCTGTGAGCAAGCCGGGGTTTGCTGCGGACGACGTGAATGACGTCGTGCTGCGGGCGGGTGAAACCGCAACGGTCCGCGTGCGACTGAACGTCGCCGCCGCGGACAGCCAGGTCACCGTTTACGGTACTGCAGAAGGCGTCCGCGCCGACCCGCAGCTCGGGCAGCGGCTCGATCCCGAAACGATCGAAGAGACGCCGGTGCTCGGACGCAAGATCACTGCGCTGCCGCTCTTGAACGCGGCGTTCCGCCCGGCGAAAGGCACGGGCGATCTCTTCGTCAACGCGGTGTTTTTCGTCACGGGCGCCGGCGGACGCCGTCAGCCCGCCGTCACGATCGACGGAGCGACGAACGACGATCCGTGGGGGCGCCAGACGATGATGGCGACAGTGCCCCTGTCGGCGGTGCAGGAGATGACCGTTCTCTCGAACGCGTTCTCCGCGGAATTCGGCTGGACCTCCGGCGCCGCGGTCAACATCGTGACGCGCGCGGGAACGAACACGACGCACGGGAAAGCGCTCTTCCTCGGACGTCCCGGCGGGATGCAGGCAGAGAGCCTCGGCACGGATGGCCAATGCCCCGAGTCGATCCCGACGTGCGTCGATCCGACAGTGAAGGGGCAACCCGTCGACCTGCTGTCGCCGGACATTCCGGACGCGCTCGCGCAGTTCTCGGGCGCGCTGGGAGGGGCCATCGCACGCGACAAGACCCATTACTTCGCGGCGCTCGACTACTCGCATCAGGACCGCACCGCGCCGATCACGTCGCCGCTCGTGCCCTCCGGGACGACCTTCGTCGGGCACTTCCGCCAGGTGCTGGCGAATGGCCGCGTCGATCACCGTCTGTCCTCGTCCCACAGCCTCATGGGGCGCGTGAACATCGATCGCTTCTACGACACGAATCCGCAGGACGTGGTGTCGGGCAACACGCTGCCGAGCGCAGGACGCGAGTTCACGCGGCACACCTGGTCGGCCCAGGTGAACGAGACGGCCATTTTCGGGCCGTCGATGCTGAACGAGGCGCGGTTCGAGTACCTGAACGGCGATCCAATCACGAACTTCGACCCGGTGCAGCCGTCGACGCAGTACACGCGCTCGGGTGCGGCGCCGTTCACGATTGGCGAATCGCGCTACGCGCACATCTTCAGCCGCCAGGCGCAGCTCTCCGACACGCTGACGTGGACCAAGGGACGCCACTACGTGCGCATCGGCGGCAGCCTCGCGCGCGCGTCATCGGGCGGCGACGGGACCGAGTTCGGCAGCCCGTTCGTGCTCGGACAGTTCACCGTCCTGTCGACGACGACCAAGCCGTTCGACGAGATCACGCTGGCGGACGTCCAGAGCTACACCCAGGGCTTCAACTTCGGCGTGGGATCGTACGCCGAGCGGCAGTGGCTGTTCGCGGCCTCCGCACAGGACAGCTATCGCGTCCGCGACGACCTCACGCTGGATCTCGGGCTCCGCTACGATCGCCAGACGTTCAGCGATGCCGTGCGAAACTTCGCGCCCCGCGTCGGCTTTGGCTGGAACCCGAACGGCGATGCGAAGACGGCCGTGCGCGGGGGCTACGGCTTGTACTGGACGCAGATCCGATCCAACCTTGCCGCGAACTTCGAGCTGAACGGACCGTTCGGCATCGGCTCGTACACGGCGTCACCGGGGCAGACCGGATTTCCCGCGTGCCTCACGTGCGCGCCCGTTGCATTCGATCCGAACGCGGCCGCGTCGACGCTGCCCGCGCGCAACGTGACGATCCGTCCGGGCCGTGCCGACGACTACACGCAGGCGTTCGCGCAGTTCGGCGTCGACTTTTCGAACGTGCCGAACTATCCCGACGCGCTCGTCAACCCGCGCAGCCACGTCGCGTCCATCGGGATCGAACGCGAGGTCGCCCGGAACGTCATCGTCTCCGCGGACTACGTCCATCAGCACATGAGCGACCTCGATCGCACGGTCGATCTCAATGCGCCGTCGCCGTTCGATCGTACGGCGCCGGGGCAGGTCCGTTCCACAGCCGCGGCGGACGCGACGCGACCCATCGTGCCAGTGAACGGCGGCTTCCGGCAGATCAACGCGATCATGAACCTCGGTCTCGCCGACTACGACGCGCTGCAGACGATGGTCAGTTATCGCGGGAAGGGGAAGCTGCAGGGGTCGGTCAGCTACACGCTGTCGAAGGCCACGAACACCACGGAGCCGGACGGCAACGGCATCAATCCGAACGATGCGAATATCGCGCGTCTCGGCGAGCAGGAGCGGGGGCCGAGCCTGCTCGATCAGCGCCACCGCGCCGTCCTCTCTCTCACGTATCGCGTCCTGCCAGACGTCATCGCCGGCACGGTGACGCAGATCGCGTCCGCGCGGCCGATCAACGCGACGACGGGCGTCGACAACAACGGCGATCGCGGGAACAACGATCGTCCCGTCATCGAGGGCGCCGTCGTGTCGAAGTCCTCGTTCCGCGGATCCGTTCAATCGGACGTGGCGGTGTTCGGGGAGGGGCGGCTCCCGCTGGCGAATCGCAACTTTTCCCTGCGGGTCGAAGTCTTCAACCTCTTCAATCACCCGAACGTCCTGGGGCGCAACGCGACCTTCGGCGACACGGGCGCGCCGCTCGCGACCTTTGGACGGGCGCTCGCAGGGCTTGCGAATATCGATCCGCCGCGGATGGTGCAGTTTCAGGTGAAATACGAGTTTTGAATCCCTCATCGCTAATCCCTGATCCCGAATCCCTGATCCCGAATCCCTGATCTCCCTGCGCTTGTGCAATCCTGTGCACCCGATTGGCGTCGGCGGCGGATCCGGTCGATAATCCACCTGCCGCGTCCAGAAGCCATGTAGGATGCCGGATTAGCGATTAGGGATTCGAGGTTAGCGATTATGGCCGCGAGACCGACCTGGAAAGGCTTCCTCAAGATCAGCCTCGTGAACATTCCCGTCCGGGTGTTTCCGGCGACCGATTCCGCCGCGACGATCAGCTTCAACCAGCTGCACGGCGAGTGTCAGACGCGCATCCAGCAGAAGCGCTGGTGCCCGAAATGCGACCGGGAAGTGCCGCTCGCGGAGATCGTCAAGGGCTACGAGTTCGAGAAGGGCCGCTACGTCGTCGTCGACGAAGAGGACATCGCCAAGGTGCGGCCGGAATCGACGCGCGTCATC
>JAICSD010000118.1 GCA_025937075.1 Vicinamibacteria bacterium
ATGATGCTCGTCCTCGCCGTGATGTTCCCCGGCGGCGTGTTCTGGTGCGGGCGCGGGTGCGTCCTCGTCACCGCCGCCGAACGCGGGCATGCCGGTGTACCGCACGCCGTTCTGGACGATCCAGAAGATCTCCCCGTCCGACAGCGATTGCGTGCGCTCCTGACGCATGTCGGGCGGCTTCGGATACAAGCCTTTGCCAATCTCCGACTGCCCGCTGCCGTCGTTGCCGTGGCAGATCGCGCAGTGATCCGCGAAGTGCTCCATGCCGGCGCGGACGGCCGCCGCGGACGCCGGGACGGGGTTGGTGCGGGATCGCGCGTCGGCGGGCATGATGAGCCGGCGCGCGCGGAGCGCAATCGCCGTCTCGAGTCGAGACGGTTGGGCGCGCGCACTGAACCCGTGCCGCTGTGTGTACCACGCGGTGACGAGAATCGCCGCCGCGATCGCGACGACAAGTAGAACGAGCGCGCGCAGGAGTCGAAACATAGAAGCTCTCGCTGCCGGCTGGACCGATCGTCGACAGCCATGTTCTATGATACGGCGTGAAGCGCGCCGCAGGCGCGCCCGCCGGGGCCTGGAGTCCCCGCGAGCGAAGGGGTAAGGGGGATGTTCAAGTTGCCGAGCTGGCCGGTGTTGACGCAAGCCGCGACGGGAGCGGACGGCACCGGTCCGGAGTCGATGAGCGCCGCCACCCGCGGGCTGCGCCCTCGCACGGAAGGGACGGACGCCGCGCGTTCGGTGTGTCCGTACTGCGGCGTCGGATGCGGGCAGCTGCTCTTTCATCGCAAGGGCCGGCTCGTGGCCGTCGAAGGAGATCCCGGATCCCCGATTTCGGAAGGACATCTCTGCCCCAAAGGCTCGGCGACATTCGAGCTTTTGACGCACTCCGGACGCGCGACGCGCGTGAAGTACCGCGCCCCGTTTACGACAGCGTGGCAGGACATCGATCTCGAAACGGCGATGGACATGGTTGCCGATCGAGTCTGGCAATCGCGTGCCCGCCACTTCAGAGAGCGCGCCTCGATCGATTCGGAGCCCGACGCGCCGCTCATGCAGTGCCCCTCGATCGCGCACCTCGGGGGCGCCACCCTCGACAACGAAGAGAACTACCTGCTCAAGAAGCTGTTCACGGGAGGTCTGGGCATGGTTGCCGTGAGCAACCAGGCCCGGATATGACACAGCTCCACGGTGCCCGGTCTGGGCACCTCGTTCGGCCGCGGCGGGGCGACGACGGCGCAGCAGGACCTCGCCAACGCAGACGCGATCCTGATCATGGGATCGTCGATGGCCGAGAATCACCCGGTCGGCTTCCGGTGGGTCATCAAGGCGCGCGAACGCGGCGCGACGATCATCCACGTCGACCCGCGCTTCACCCGCACGTCGGCGATGGCCGACATGTGGGTGCCGCTCCGCGCGGGGTCTGACATCGTCTTTCTCGGCGCGCTGGTCAATTACGCCATCTCGCGGAATCTGATCTTCCGCGACTACGTCGTCGCGTACACGAACGCGCCGACGATCATCTCGCGTGAGTTTCGCGACACGGAAGATCTCGCGGGCTTCTTTTCCGGGTGGGACGCGGCGAAGCACCGGTATTCGCCGGAGTCATGGGCGTACAAGGGGTCGCGGCCAAAAGGCGGAGCGGACGCGACGGACCCGGACCGCGCAGGACACGCGAAGGAGCGCGGCGGCGAAGCGAGCGAGATGCCGCACGATCCGCCATCCGACCCCACGCTGCAGGACCCGCGGTGCGTCTACCAGATCCTGAAGCGGCACTTCGCGCGGTACACGCCCGAAATGGTGGAGGAGGTCTGCGGCGTCCCGGCCGGTGCGTTCCTCGGCGTCGCCGACGCGTTCTGCCGCGCGTCGGGTCCCGAGCGGACTGGCGCGATCTGCTACGCCGTCGGATGGACGCAGCATTCGACGGGCGTCCAGACGATTCGGACGGCGGCGATCCTGCAGCTCCTGCTCGGCAACATCGGCCGGCCGGGCGGCGGCATCCTCGCGCTGCGCGGCCACGCATCCATTCAAGGATCCACGGACATTCCGACACTCTACGACGTGCTGCCCGGGTATCTTCCGATGCCGCAGCTCGCCGAAGAAGGCCGCTCGCTCGCGGCGTACATCGAACGACACAAGCTGCCGCGCGGCTGGTGGAACAATCTCGACAAGTACATCATCTCGCTGTTGAAAGCCTGGTACGGCGGTGCGGCGACGGCGGCCAACGAGTTCGGCTTCGGCTGGCTTCCGCGCATCAGCGGCGATCATTCCCACTTCGGCTACTGGCTCGAGATGGCGGACGCTGCGGGCACGCTCGAAGGACTGTTCGTCATCGGCCAGAACCCCGCCGTCGGCGCGCCCAACGCGCGCCTGGAGCGCCGGGCGCTTGCGAATCTGCAGTGGCTCGTCGTGCGCGACATGGTGGAGACGGAAACGGCGACGTTCTGGCTCGATTCGCCGGAAGTGGCTCGCGGTGAATTGAAGACGAGCGATATCGCGACCGAGGTCTTCTTCTTCCCCGCTGCATCGCATGCGGAGAAGGAGGGCTGCTTTACCAACACCCAGCGCCTGCTGCAGTGGCACGAGAAGGCGATCGATCCGCCGGGCGACGCACGCAGCGAATCGTGGTTCGCGTACCATCTCGGGCACCGTCTCAAGAGCAAGGCGGCGCATGATCCGCGGCCGGGCAACGCGGGCCTCAATGCGCTGACGTGGAGCTACCGCACGATCGGCTCGGACGACGAGCCGGACATCAACGACGTCCTGCAGGAGATCAACGGACGCCGCGTTGATGACGCGTCGCTGCTGCCCGGGTTCCACGCGCTCGCGAACGACGGGAGCACGCTGTGCGGCTGCTGGATCTATTCCGGTGTGTATCCTGCGCCGGATCGCAACCGCGCACGCGAACGGCGGCCATCGGGCAAGTACGGGCACGGATGGGGATTCGCGTGGCCGGCGGATCGGCGGATCCTCTATAACCGCGCCTCCGCGCGTCCCGACGGCAAACCGTGGAGCGAGCGCAAGAAGCTCGTGTGGTGGGACGAGGCTCGGCGCGAGTGGACGGGCGACGATGTGGCCGATTTCGGCCGGCAGAAAGCGCCTGACTATATTCCTCCGCCCGACGCGCAAGGAGACGAAGCGCTGCGCGGCGACGCACCGTTCCTGATGCATGCCGACGGCAGGGGTTGGATCTGGGTCCCGAGCGGCCTCAAGGATGGCCCGCTGCCGGCGCACTACGAACCGCTCGAGTCGCCGGTCGCCAACCGCGTGTACCCGCAGCAGGAGAATCCCGTCGCCGATCCGAAACGGCGCCCTGACAATCAGTACGCAACATCACCCGGCGACGAGCGATATCCGCACGTGTTGACGACGTATCGCTTGACGGAACATCACACGGCGGGCGGCATGTCCCGGACGCTCTCGCATCTCGCGGAACTGCAGCCGGAACTGTTCTGCGAGATCTCGCCGGAGCTGGCGCGCGACATTGGCGCCGCGCACCGGCAGCGTGTCGTCATCTCCACGGCGAGAGGGTCGATCACTGCGCGGGCGCTCGTCACACGGCGCATCAGACCGCTGCGCGTCCAGGGACGGCTCGTGCACCAGATTGCGCTCCCCTACCATTGGGGTCAGCGCGGTCTGGTCCGCGGTGATGTGGTGAACGATCTGCTCGCGATCTCCGAAGAGCCAAACGTGAAGATCATGGAATCGAAGGCGCTCGTCTGCCGGATCGATCCGGTGCGCAATGGCGGCTGACCAGCGGACCACCGCGTTCCTCACGGACTCGACCCTGTGCATCGGCTGCAAGGCGTGCGAGGTCGCGTGCAAGGAATGGAACCAGGTGCCGAGCGACGGGTTCACCCTGACGGGCTTCTCGTACGACAACACCGCCGCGCTCGGCCACTCCACGTGGCGCCACGTGAAATTCGTCGAGCGCACGGGCGCTCTCGCCGGCCTCTCGAACGCAGACGCGGGGTATCGCAGCGCGTTTCGATGGGACTTCTCGTCCGACGTCTGCAAGCACTGCGAGCACGCCGGCTGCCTCGAGGCATGTCCGACCGGCTCGATCGTCCGAACGGAGTTCGGCGGCGTCTACATCCAACCCGACGTGTGCAACGGCTGCGGCTACTGCATCGTCTCGTGCCCATTCGGCGTCGTCGATCGCCGTCCGGAAGATGGACGGGCGTTCAAGTGCACGTTCTGCTACGACCGACAGAAGGCGGGGCTGAAGCCGGCGTGCGCCACGGCATGCCCGACCGAATCGATACAGTTCGGAACGATCGAGGAGATGCGCGCCAAAGCGCACGCGCGGGTCGACGAGCTGAAGGACCGCGGCATCGACGACGCGATCGTCTACGATCCGGTCGACACCAGCGTCGGCGGAACGCACGCGATCTTCGTGTTCCGCGGCAAGCCGGAAGACTACAACCTGCCGTCCGCCCCCGACGTGCCGACCGTCCACCTGCGCAACGGCTGGTCGTCGGCCGCCATCGCTGCCGGCCTCATGCTGATCGGGACCGCTGCCGCATTTTTCAGTCAGAAGTCATGAGTGAGTATTACGGCCTGCCGCTGCTGAAGGCCCCCGTGTGGACGTGGGAGATCCCGGCGTACTTCTTCGTCGGCGGCGCGGCGGGTGCAGCGGCGGTGATCGCGAATGCGGCGAAGCTCGCGGGCGGCCGCGACGATCTCGCCCGCGATGCACGATGGATTGCCGCGGCAGGCGGCATGCTGTCGCCGCCTCTTCTCATCGCCGATCTGGGGCGTCCCGAGCGGTTCCTGAACATGCTGCGGGTGTTCAAGCTGCAGAGTCCCATGTCCGTCGGCGTCTGGACGCTCGTCGGCTTCTCGAGCAGTGCCGCGGCGGCTGCGTTCGCGGATGCCGCGACGTCAGCGCTCGGCGAAGGCGTCCCGGTGCGGCTCGTGCGTGATGCGGCCGATGCGCTCGCCGCCGCAACAGGCCTCGTGCTCTCGACGTACACGGGCGTCCTGATTGGCGCGACGGCAATTCCGGCGTGGTCGCAGAACGTGCGGCTCCTGCCGATCCACTTCGGGGCCTCAGGCGTCGGCGCCGCGGTATCGCTCCTCGAGTTGATGGGACACCGCGATCCCGCGCTCAATCTGCTCGGCGCCGGCGCGGCGGCCGTCGAAACCTTGATCGGCGCCGGCATCGAGCTGCGCGACAGCCAGGCGCTCGCGCCGCTGAAGGAGAACGGCAGCGGCACGATCACGCGGCTTGGTGGATTGCTGTCAGGGCCGGTTCCGCTCGCGCTGCGGCTCTTCGCAGGCCGCTCGACGCACGCCCGCCGCGCGGCCGCCATCGCGACGCTCGCCGGCTCGCTGCTCACGCGCGTCGCCTGGATTGCCGCCGGCCGTGTGTCGGCTCACAAGAGCTCAGGAGATCAAGAGGGGATGACAGGAGACCAGGAGATCAAGAGGGGATAACAGGAGATCAGGAGATCAGGAGGGGATAACAGGAGATCAGGAGAGAGCCGTTGCACTCCGCGCCCGCACTCCGCACCCGCACCCGCACTCCGCACACGCACCCGCACTACGCGGTCGCCGTCAATCGCGCCGTCGACAAACACCCGGCAAGCTTCCGGATGCTCTCCTCCATCGCCTGCGGCAGCACGCTCGTGAAGCAGAGCCGCAGCTCGGAATCGCCCGCCGGATCGGCATAGAACGCGCTGCCCGCGACGAACGCAACTCCGGCCGCGAGCGACCGATCCAGCACCGCCTCCGCGCTCATCCCGGCGGCAAGCCGGCACCACAAATACAGTCCGCCCCCGGGGCGTCCGAAGCGCAGCGCATTGGCAGGCACGTGCCGCTGGATCGCGGCAATCATCTGCGTGCAGCGGCGCGCGTGCTCCGCGCGAATCGTCCGCAGGTGCGCGTCGAACGTGCCGTTGCGAATCAACCGCGCGATCGCGAGCTGCAGCAGGTTCGGCGTGTGCGGGTCGAGCCGCTGCTTGATGATCGCGATCTGGTCGACGATCGATGGCGCGGCGGAGATCCAGCCGAGTCGCAGGCCGGGCGCCATGACTTTCGAGAAGCTGTTCAGATAGATGACGAGATTGTGCTGATCCAGCTCGCGAAGCGACGAGGGCGCCGGCTCGGTGAAATACAAGTCGCGATAGGTCGCGTCCTCCACGATCGGCACGCGATACCGCTGCGCGAGCGACAGCAGCTCGCGCCGCGTACGAATCGGGAGCGTCACGCCCGTCGGATTGTGGAACGTCGGATTCGTGTAAATCAGCTTGGGCCGATAGCGGACGAGGAGGTCCTCGAGCTCGTCGCTGTCCGCGCGGAGGATGTCCCACCCGATCAGCTTCGCGCCTGCAGCGCGAAACGATTGAATCGCTCCCAGATATCCCGGCCGATCGATGATGACGGCGTCGCCCGGATCGACGAGGCAGCGCGCGAGCAGATCGAGCCCCTGCTGCGCGCCTGAGAGAATCAGGACACTCTCGCGCGGCACGCCGTAGTGATCCGCAATGGCGTCGCGAAACGCGGGCTGGCCTTCCGTGGGCGCGTGGCGCCACGCCGCAGCGGGATCGGTTCGCAGCAGATCCCCGATCGCCTCCTGAAAGGCGTCGTTCGGAAACTTGTCGATCGCCGGCTCACCCGCCGCGAGCGACAGCAGCCGCGCATCCGACGAGTGGCGGACGATGTCCCGCAGCGTCGAGTCGCTCGAACGCAGCGCGGCGGCCGCGATCTTGCCGCGCCACGCGAACGGCGTCCCCTCCGGCTCCGGCGCCGCGCACACGAACGTTCCGCGCCCCACGTAGCCGCGCAGCAGCCCGCGCGCCTCGAGCTCGCGATACGCGCTGACGACGGTCGTGCGGCTGATCTTCAGGTGCTGCGCGAGCGTGCGCTCGGGCGGCACTCGCGTGCCCGACGGCAGCTCACCGCGTACGATGGCCCCTTCGAGCAAGGCAACCAGATGCCCGTAGAGAGGACGCTCGGACCGAACGAATTGACGCTGGAGCGAAGAGAGCATTGAAGTACCTCGTCCACGGACTATGCGTCGGAATGGTTCGCCGCAAGAGGTCCAATTCTCGCCTGGATGCGGCCGATCTCAATACCAATATGGGACGAACCGCCGGATCGGGGGGCGAAAAGGCAGTCCAATTCGGTTGTCGGTTGTGGGTTGTCGGGGGTTGGAAGGTTGAGGGTGGACCGGCAAGGCGCGACAAGACAGATGGCGCACGCGCACGCCGCACCTGCGCGACGCACCCGCCCCCGAACCCGGTACGATCCACCCATGTACGACGTCATCATCGTCGGCGCCGGTCCCGCAGGCCTCAGTGCTGCCTTGATTCTGGGCCGCTGCCGCCGTCGCGTGCTGGTCTGTGACAGCGGGCATCCGCGCAACGCGGCCTCGCGCGCGATGCACGGATTCCTCACGCGCGACGGCACCGACCCCCACGAGTTCCTCCGCCTCTCGCGCGAGCAGCTCGCGCAGTACGACACGATCGCCTTACGCGACTGCGACGTCACCGTGGCAGCCTGCCGGGCGGATGCACGCTTCGAGGTCACGATCGAGAACGGCGAACGCCTCGTCGCACGCAAGCTCTTGATCGCGACCGGAGTAGCCGACAACCTGCCAGAAATCCCCGGCTTCGCGGAGCTGTACGGCGCGAGCGTCTTCCATTGTCCGTACTGCGACGGCTGGGAAGTGCGTGACGAGCCGCTGGCCGTTTACGGACGCGGCGATCGCGGGCTCGGTCTGTCGCTCGAACTGGTCGGCTGGAGCCGCGACATCGTGCTCTGCACCGACGGCCCGGCGGACATCGATGATCCGGGACGCGAGCGGCTGGGGCGCTGCGGCATCCCGGTTCGCGAGGAGCGCGTCACGCGGCTCGAAGGCGAACGCGGGCGCCTCACGCACATCGTCTTCGACACGGGCGAAGCGCTTCCCCGCCGAGCGCTGTTCTTCACGACGGGGCAGACGCAGCAGTCCGCGCTCGCGATTTCCTTGGGTTGCCGGTTCAACGACAAGGGCACCGTCAGAACCGGCAAGTACGAAACCACGCACTTGCCGGGACTTTACGTGGCGGGCGACGCGTCACGCGCGGTTCAGTGGGTCATCGTCGCCGCCGCGGAAGGTGCGGAGGCGGCGTTCGCGATCAACACCGATCTGCTGAAAGAAGATCTGAAAAGGATTGAATCGGGCGGCGTCAGCGTTTAGACCCGAGCCAGCTCTGTCGGAACGCCCTCTGCTCCGCCGTGGGCGTCCCGCCCGTCGACTCGATCGGCACCGCCTCGAACGCGGGATTCTCGGAGAGGATCAGCGTCGCGGTCTGCGGGCCGTCGCGGCGCGTGAACGCAATCGGCACGCGATCGCCAGGCTTGCGCGCGCGGAGAATCTGCTGGATGTCCTCGACGGAGCGGATGCCCTTCCCGTCGATTCCGATAATCACATCGTCCTCTTCGAGGCCCGCGTCGTACGCGGGCGTGCGCGGCGCCACCAGCTCGTTGATCCGCGTCGACTGTCCGTCGAAGCGGAGATCGCCCATCCATGCACGGCGTTCGGCGCGTTTCCGCACGACGACGCCGGCGCGCGCGAGAAGGCGGGGATAGTCCACGGCCTCGCGTCCGCGGACGTAACGGTTCATGAAATCGGCGGCGAACGTGGCATCGCCGCTCACCTCGGCAAGCCGGTCCTGCACGTCCGCGAGCGAGTACGGCTTCGCCACGAGCCCAGGCTCCGGCCCAGCCGGCCTGCCGTACGAGCGCCACATCGCCCGCATGAAATCGTCGAGGGTGATCTTGCCGTTCGATCTATCGCGCAGCGTCAGATCGAGGCCGAGCGCGACGGCACCGCCGTACGTGTAATAGGAGATGAACGTGATGTCGAAGTTGGTCGGATCCACCGAGCGCGCGGCGTCGACGAACGGCGCCATCCGGCTCATGTCCACGGCCGATCGGAACTGCCGGCCCGGATCGTTCACGACTGCGTTGGCGAGCTGTCCGAAGCCGCGTATCGTCTGCGCCTCGTCGGCGAGGCCCGCGCGCTGGCGAATGAGCGGCCCGTAGTACTGCGTGAATCCCTCGGCGAGCCACAGCGAGTCCGTCATGTTTGCTTCTTCGAAGTTGAACGGCTCGAGCCCCTGCGGCCGAATCCGCTCGACGTTCCAGCAATGGAAGAACTCGTGCGCCGCTGTGCCCAGCGCATTCCGGATGGATCGGCCGGTCACGACGGTGCTGTTCCGATGTTCCATGCCGTCGCCGTCGTCGTACGGCAGGTAGTCGGCGAGGAACGTGTACGTGCCCGGCTCGTACTCCGGAAACTCGCCGTAAACCGCCTCCGCTTCGTTGACGATCTTCTCGACGCCCGAGGCGTACTCGTCGATGTCGGCCTTCGATGCCTCGGCATGCGCGGCGACGCGGATCGTGAACGACTTGCCGTCAGGATTGTGGACCGTGAACTCGCGCAGCGCGTAGTCGCTCAGCTCCGTCGGGCTGTCGAACAGGTATTGCAGGTTCGGAGCGGTGAACGTCCAGGGATCGGACGTCGGAAAGAGCTGCGTGGCAGGCTTCCATTTCGATCCCGCCGGCGGCACGAAGGTGATCCGGACGGGGCGATCGTCCAGGCCTCGAGCCCACATCAAGGTTGCCGGCAGGTTCATGTGCGCGTGGGTCGTGTCGATGGCGAGGTAGGTGCCGTCGACGCGATCGCCGTACACCTTGTAGGCGACGCGGATCGAGTCCGCATCGCTCGCATGAGTCGGCGGCACGTCCCACTCGTACGGGTTCGGACGCGACGGCGACAGCTCGCGACCCTGACCATCGAACGCGTGCACGTCGTAGACGTTCTTCGCAAACTCGTGTAGCGCGTAGCGTCCCGGCGACGATCGGCTCATGCGGAGCTGCAATGGTCCGGACGTGACGCCGTGGAACGTCGCTTCGACCTGCGCAAAGCGATGCTCGGGCGCGGGGAAGGAGACGCGGTATTCGATTGTTCCGTTCGTCCCATTCTGCGCCGCCACCCATACGACGAGCGCCGCGACAATCGTCACGGTCGCAATCGAGCTTCGAATCCTTCTCACGAATTTGGTCCTCTACACTGAGACACGTCTAAGAGACGTGCCCTACATCTAGCGAGCTATTTCGGCATCCGGTATTGACGAGCGCGCAGCGCTCGCCCGGCATTGACCATCGTCAGTCCCCGGCATTGACCATCGTCAGTCCGGCATTGACACGTATCAGTCAGCCCGCACCCATCGCCACATCTCCCCCAGCGTTGCCGCCTTTCCCTGCATCAGGAGCCCCGTCCGGAAGATCTTTCCGGCGGCGTAAACGGCCGCCATCACCGTGAGCACGGTCACCGTGACCGAGGCGGCGACCTGCCAGCCTGGCGGTCCCGGGGGAACGGCGATACGCATCAGCATCAAGAACGGAGACGCGGTGGGAATCATCGACAGCGCCACGGCCATGGGACTGTCCGGCGCCTTCGCG
>JAICSD010000019.1 GCA_025937075.1 Vicinamibacteria bacterium
CGAACTACTTCTGCCGCTTTCTGACGTGCAATCGAACCGGCGTGCCCAGCAGGCCGAACGATTCGCGCAGCCGGTTGACGAGAAAGCGCTCGTAGGAGAAGTGAAACGACGTCGCGACGTTCGTGAAGAACACGAACGTCGGCGGCGCAACACCCGTTTGCGCCGCGTACAAGATCCGGACCTCGCGGCGTCCAGGGCTGGCAGGCGGATGAACGGCGGTGACGGCCTGGACGAAACGGTTCAGCTCCGCTGTTGGAATGCGCCGGAGGCGCGCGTCCCCGACATGGTCGATCGTCTCGAGCAGCTTCGCCGTGCGCTCGCCCGTGAGCGCGGACAGGTGCAGTACCGGCGCGTAATCGAGGAACTTCAACTGGCGGTGCAGGTCCTCGTCGAACTCCTTCACGTACTCCGGGCCGCGTCCCTTCATCAAGTCCCACTTGTTCGCCGCGACGATGACGCCGCAGCCGGCCTTGTCCGCTTCCCCTGCAATCGCGGCATCCTGGTCGGTAGCTCCCTCGCTGGCGTCAACGACGATCACGGCGACATCTGCTTTCTCGATTGCTCGCCGGGCGACGATAACGCTGACCGCTTCAACCTGTCCCGAGCGGGCGACGCGGCCCGGGCGTCGAATCCCCGCGGTGTCGAGGATGCGGAACGTCCGCTTGTGCCACCGCAGGACGGCGTCGACGGCATCGCGGGTCGTCCCCGGGACGGCGCTGACGATCGAGCGCTCCTCGCGAAGCAGCCGATTGAGCAGCGACGACTTGCCGACGTTTGGCCGACCCACGATCGCGACGGCTGTCTCGGGCTCACGCGCTGGTGATCGTCCATCACGGCGCCCGGCGGGCAGTCGTCGAACCACTTCGTCCAGCAGATCGCCCACCCCATCGCCATGTTCGGCGGCCATTTCAACGACGGGATCGAAGCCGAGGCGATAGAACTCGAGCGCGCGACCCTTCGCGCGGCGATCGTCCGTCTTGTTGACCGCGAGAACCACCGGAGCGCGGATGCTTCGCAGCGCTGCCGCGATCTCCTCGTCGGCGGGCACCAGCCCCTCGCGGCCGTCCACGACGAACACGATCACATCGGCCGCCGAAACCGCTTTCCGGCCGTGCTCGACCACGAGCTCGTGCAGGGGATCGCTGCTAGCGCCGAACATGCCACCGGTGTCGACCAATGAGAACGCGGTGCCCTGCCATTCGGCGGGCTGCGCAATCGTGTCCCGCGTAGTGCCGGCAATAGGGGTGACGATCGCCCGGCGCGACCCCGTAATCCGGTTGAAGAGCGTCGACTTCCCAACGTTCGGGCGGCCGACCAGCACGACGGCAGGCCCGGCTTCGGGTCGTTTCAGGGGCATGTCAGAAAGTCAGTTAGCACCGGTATTGACAGCGTAAGTGTTAGAAGATATGCTAGTTACACTTCCCGAGGAGCGGCTAAGCATGATCAAAGTCGACATCGTGAACGAAGTGTCGCGCATTGCCGACATCACCAAGGTCAAAGCCGAGGTGGCCGTCGATGCCGTATTCGAGGCGATGCGGCTCTCCATGCAGCGAGGGGAACGTATCGAGCTACGCGGGTTCGGCGTGTTCCAGGTGAAGCCGCGCAAGCGCGGGATTGGCCGAAACCCCCGGACCGGCAAGGAAGTGCGGATCCCCCCGGGCCGCACCATCCGCTTCAAGCCCGGGAAGGATCTTCAGAACATCGGCGGGTAATCGCTCCGCTGCCAGAACGTCCGCTTGTCCGATACGCCCGTTCCTGCCCCGCTGCTCGACGAACAGGAGTACTCCGCGCCCGTCGCGGAGCCGTACGAACCACCGTACCTGCCTCCGGTGCGCCGGCGCCGGTTCGAGAGACGCCTCTGGGTTCACATCGCGCTGTTCCTCGTCACGCTCGCAACGACGACGGTGGTCGGCGCATTTCATTATTATTCGTTTGTCGCGGATTTCGATCGCGCGGCCGTCGATCTGACGCGCGAGGCGCTGCTCGTGCGCGGCTTGTGGTACAGCGGCACGCTCCTCGCGATTCTCGGCGCGCACGAGATGGGCCACTACCTGTTCTGCCGCAGGTACAAGGTCGATGCCTCGCTGCCCTATTTCATTCCGGCGCCGATTCCGCTCACGGGAACGCTCGGCGCAGTCATCCGCATCCGCGAAGCGTTTCCCACCCGCACCGTTTTGTTCGACATTGGCGTTGCCGGTCCGATCGCCGGCTTCATCGTGCTACTGCCCGCGCTTTTCATAGGGCTGCACCTGTCGACCATCGTGCCGAATCCGACGGAAGGCTTTGGCCTGACGCTCGGCGAACCGCTGCTCTTCCAGTGGGCGGAGCGCGTCATGTTCGGCGCGATCCCCGACGGCTCCACGGTGAACATTCACCCGATGGTGTTCGCGGCGTGGTTCGGGATGCTCGCGACGGCGCTCAACCTTCTGCCGTTCGGCCAGCTCGATGGCGGGCACGTCACGTACGCCACGCTCGGCCGCCTCTCGACGCCCATTTCCATCGCCACGGTGTCGGGCGCGATCGTGATGACTTTCGTCTCGCGAAGCTGGCTCTTCATGACCGCAATGATGGTGGCGATGCTCTTCTTCCTCGGCCCGCGCCATCCCCGCGTGCTCTTCGAGTATGAGCCGCTCGGCCCCGGGCGCCGCGCGCTCGCCTGCTTCGCGCTGCTGATGCTGGTGCTCTGCTTCACCCCGGTGCCAATCGAGCCGCTCGAGCTCCTAAAGCACTGACATCGGATCGACGTCGACGACCGTTCGCCGCTTCAATTCAGGTCTGCTCTCGAGGACGGTCATGAGCGCTGCCCGCATCGCGTTGCGGTGCGCGCCCTTGATGAAGAGTTGCGCGCGATGCTCCCCTTTGAGTCGCCCCAGCGGCGCAGGCGCCGGTCCCAGCACGCGATAGCTGTCCGCAGCAGGCAGCCGCATCGCTCCCGCAATCTCCCCCGCATCGTCCATCGCCTGTTGACGGCTCTTGGCTTTGACGACGACGTTGATGAGGGCAACGGCTGGGGGATATCGCATCGCTCGGCGATAGGCGAGCTCGTCGCGATAGAACGCGCCGTAATCCTGACGGCATGCGTGCTGAATGCTGTAGTGCCCTGGATACAACGTCTGGACGACAGCTTCTCCGGCGAGCTGCCCGCGGCCGGCGCGCCCCGCCACCTGCGTGAGGAGCTGGAACGTCCGCTCGGCGGCGCGGAAGTCCGCGAGGCCGAGGCCGACGTCCGCACTGATGACGCCGACGAGCGTTACCTGCGGAAAATCGTGCCCTTTGGCAATCATCTGTGTGCCGACGAGGACGTCGAGCTCGCCTGACGAGAAGCGTGCGAGCATCGCGTCGATGGCGCCGCGGCGGCGGATCGTGTCGCGATCGACGCGTCCGATCCGCGCCTGCGGGAAGTGCGTCGCGATCTCCGATTCGACGCGCTCGGTCCCGAAACCAAGCTGCTCGAGGTACGGCGCGGCGCATTTCGCGCAGACGTGCGGAAGCGCCATCGAGTAATTGCAATAGTGGCAGCGCGCACGTCCGGCCGCCTTGTGGACCGTCAGAGATACGCTGCAGTTCGGACATTCGAGCGTTGCCGCGCACTGGCGGCAGAAGACGGACGTTGCGAATCCCCGGCGGTTCAGCAGCACGATCGACTGCTCGCCGCGTCCGAGCCGCGCCGCGAGCGCTTCACGCAGTGGTGCGCTCAGGACCACGTCCGGGCCTTCGGCAGCGTACTCCGCACGCATGTCGACGATGCGCACGCTGGCGAGCGGCCGGTCGAGGACGCGCCGCTGGAGCGTGACGAGCGTGTAGCGGCCCGATTCGGCGTTGTGATACGACTCCAGCGACGGCGTCGCCGAGCCGAGCACGACGAGCGCGCCCGCCTTCCTGCCGCGCACGACGGCGACGTCGCGCCCGTTGTAGCGCGGGCTCTCCTCCTGTTTGTAGGAGCCATCGTGCTCCTCGTCCACGACGATGAGGCCCAGTTTCGCAACGGGCGCGAAGACCGCGCTTCTCGTGCCGACGACGACGTCGACGTCGCCGCGGCGGATGCGCCACCACTGGTCGTAGCGCTCACCGTCCGAGAGACCGCTGTGCTGGATGGCCACGCGCGACCCGAACGCGCCGCGGAAGATGGCCGCCGCCGCGGGCGTCAACGCGATCTCCGGCACCATCAGCAGGACGCCGCGTCCCGAGTTGCGCACGTCGCGGGCGAGGCGCAGGTAGATCTCCGTCTTGCCGCTGCCGGTGACGCCGTGCAACAGCGCCGCATGATAGGTTCGCGTGGCGGCAAGCTGACCGAGGCGCTCGAGCGCCGCCGTCTGCTCGGCGGTCAACGTCAGATCAGCGGGAGCGCGTTGCTCGTCGCGCGGGGTCAGAGGATCGCGCTCGATCTTCCGGCGCTCGATCGCGACGAGCCCGAGACGCACGAGACCCGCGATCGATCCCGCAGCCATGCCTCTGGCGGCAAGTTCCGCGCTCGCGATTCCGTCAGGCGCGCCGCGCAGGATATCGAGCGCCTCTCGCTGCCGTGCGCCCAGCCGTGGCCCGCCCGCGACAGCGATGTCCTCCATCCCGGCTGTCGTCACGCGCGCGACCCGGATGGTCCGCGACGCATCCGGCGCGCCGAGCAGCGGCTGCGTCAGCGTCACGAGGCCGTCCTGTTCGAGGGCTGTGAGGGACGCCAGCGTCCCCGTCGATCGCTTCACCAGCGTGGACACCGCGGCGACGCGGCCGCCGCTGAGGGCTTCGAGGAGCGCGCGCCGCGTGCCGCGCTCCAGCAGCAGACGCGCTTCCCCGTTCTCCGTGATGCGCGCTCGCCGCTCGCTTTCCACCCACGCCCGCGGCGGCATCGCGGTCGCGACGGCCTCGCCGATCCCGCACGCGTAATACATCGCAACCCACGCCGCGAGATCGACGATGTCGGGTGGCAGAAATGGCGTCTGCTCCAGGACGTCGATGACGTCCTTTGTTGCAGAAACTGCGTCTTCCGGCACGACATCGGTGCCATTGGGGTCTGACCCCCATGCAGTTCTTACACGCTCGACAACGATGCCCGTGAGGATGCGCGAGCCGAGCGGGACGAGTACGCGGGCGCCGACAGGTGGGACGGGAGCAGCGTCGGGAAGCTTGTACGTGAGCGGGCCCAGACCCGGAACGGGGACCGCGACGTCGAGCAGCGGCAAGGGGTTATCCGGCGTCGCCGGCGAGCAGGGCGCGGACCTTCTTCATGTCTTCCCAGACGTCCCGCTTGCGATCGGGGCTGCGCAGGAGAAACGCCGGATGGAAGGTCGGTATGAGCTTCGCGCCACGGAAGTCGTACACGCGGCCGCGCAGACGCGAGATCGGATCCTGCGTGCGGAGCAGCGCCCGAGCCGCAAAGGTCCCGAGCGCGACGATGACCTTGGGCTTGATCTCGTCAATCTGCTGGAACAGGAACGGCTCGCACGTCTCCACTTCGTCCGGCTCGGGGTTGCGGTTCTCGGGCGGACGGCACTTGATCACATTCGCGATGTAGACGTCGTCGCGGCGCAGGTTGATCGCTTCGATGATCTTCGTCAGCAGCTGGCCGGCGCGGCCGACGAACGGGATCCCCTGAATGTCTTCCTCGGCGCCGGGGGCTTCCCCGACGAACATCAGATCGGCATTCGGGTTGCCGACCCCGAACACGATCTGCCGCCGCCCCAGCCGATGCAGCTTGCAGCGGCTGCAGTCGCCGATGTCGGCCCGAATGGCCGCGAGCGCCTCTTCCGAAGAGCGCGCAATCTGCACGAGCGTCGCCCCATCGGAGGGCGGCGGCGATGTCTCCTGGCTCTGACCCCGCGCCCGCCAGGCTCGATCGCGGCTCACGCCGGCGACGCCCAGATCGGCGTAGAACTGGAGATGCTCGGCGAGCTGACGAGAGAGATCGGTCACGTGCGGGCTGGCGCGCGCTGGACCAGGAGCGCCTCGATCCGATTGACGATCGTGGACGCCAGCTCGGTCTTCAACTGCACCGGCGTCTCGATCTCATCGTCTGCCGAGATGAGGCTGGCGGCGTTCGTGTCGACGTCGAACCCGGCATCCGGCCGTGCCACGTCGTTCGCGACGATCAGGTCGGCCTGCTTCGAATGGAGCTTCTGTCGCGCGCGGGGACGCGGATCCCCTGTCTCCGCGGCGAAGCCGACGAGAACCGGCAGCGGTGCGGCGCCACGAGCGCGGCCAAGCTCGGCGAGGATATCCGGCGTTCGTACGAGCCGCAGCATGAGCGGTTCGTCGCCCTTTTCAATCTTGGCCGCCGTCGCACCTGCCTCGGGCGTATAGTCCGCCACGGCGGCCGCCATGATCACGGCGTCGGCGCCGGCGAGCGCGTGTGCGCGCACCGCGCGAAACATCTCCGCCGCACTCCGCACCCGCTCCACGCGCACGCCTGGCGGCGCATCGAGGCGGCTCGGACCCGTGACGAGGATGACCGCCGCGCCACGCCGCGCGGCTTCGGCAGCGATCGCGTAGCCCATACGCCCGCTGGATCGATTTCCGATGAAGCGGACGGGATCGATGTCTTCGTAGGTTGGTCCTGCGGAGACGACGAACGTCTTGCCCAGGAGCGATCCCGATGGACGAAGCCGCCGTTCGGCCGCCTCGACGATGGCATCGGGTTCGGCCAGTCTGCCCTTGCCGATCCAGCCGCACGCGAGAAAGCCCTCGCCCGGATCTACGAACGAGACCCCGCGGCTCGCGAGCGTCAGCATGTTTCGCTGGACGGCCGGGTGGTCCAGCATGTTCGTATTCATCGCGGGCGCCATCAGGACGGGCGCACGTGTGGCGAGATACAGCGACGTCAGAAAGTCGTCAGCGATCCCGTTCGCGAACTTGCCGATGATGTTGGCGGTTGCCGGGGCAACCAGCAGGAGACCGATATCGGTTGCGAGCGCGATGTGCTCGATGTTCGCATTCGAGCCCCGTGCGAACTGATCGGTGATCACCGGACGCCGGGTAATCGCCTCGAAGGTGACGTCCCCGACGAAGCGGCGCGCCGATCGCGTCATGATCACGACGACGTCGTGCCCGCGCTTCTGCAGGCCGCGCGCGACCTCGACGGATTTGTAGGCCCCGATTCCGCCGGTGACGCCGAGGGCGATCAGCATGACGCCGGACTAGACCTGGCCGTTCTCCGATTCGCGAATCGGCTCGACCTTCGCTTCTTTCACTTCCTTCATCGCGAGCCGCGCGGGCTTCTCCGCCCCCGTGGTTCTCGGCGTGCAGCCGTGAAGAAGCTGTTTGGCGCGGGCGCCGGAGACCACAACGAACTCGAACTTGTTCACACTGATTCCTTTCGGCCAAATGAATTCACGATCTGCGACACGAGGGGACCCATGGCGCGGAGCCTGGCCCGTTCAGCGAGGACGATCGCGCGCAGCCGATCGACGCAGGCTTCCAGCTCGTCGTTGACGACAACGTAGTCGTATTCGGCGACCGCGTCCACTTCGGCGCGCGCGGTCAGCAGCCGCCGGCGGATCGCGTCTTCGGAATCCTTGCTGCGACCCCGAAGGCGCCGCTCCAGGATTTCGAACGACGGGGGCAGCACGAAGATGCCAATCGTGTCGCGCCTGCGCTGCCGGACCTGCCGGGCGCCCTGGACGTCGATCACCAGCACGAGATCGCGCCCGCTTGCCAGCTCGCGCTCGGAGTCCTCGGCACCTGTGCCGTACAGATTCCCAAACACATCCGCCCACTCCAGGAAGGCGGACTGCCGGACCATCTCCTCGAACCGTGCGCGTGTAATGAAATTATAGTCCACCCCGTCGCATTCCCCCACGCGCAGCGGCCGCGACGTGTAGGAACGGGAGAGGCTGAGGTCGGGGACCACGTGGACGAGGCGCTCGACAATCGTTGTCTTGCCGGTGCCGGACGGGGCGGACACCACGAACAGGAGTCCGCGGCGGCCGTCACTCGACATTTTGCACCTGCTCGCGCAGCTTCTCGAGCTCGGCTTTGAGTGCGACGACCAGCTCCGGCACGCCCGCGCCCTCTGCCTTCGCGCCGAGCGTGTTGACCTCGCGGTTCATCTCCTGCAGCAGGAAATCCAGCTTGCGTCCGCACGGCTCCGGGCCGTCGGACAGCGATTGCCAGTGCTCGAGGTGGGCGCGGAAGCGCACGGTTTCTTCCGTGATGTCGGACCGGTTGGTGAAGCGGACGATTTCCTGCGCGATCGCCGCGTCCTCGATGCCCGCGTCCAACCGCATCTCTCGAATGCGCTCGGTGAGTCGGTCGCGGAGCGCGTCGGCGCCCGTTCCGGCCGCGGCGGCCGCTCGGTCGAACAGCTCACCGGCTTGCAGTCGGCGCGCGTCCAGCTCGGCCCGAAGCTGCTTCCCCTCCATCGTTCGCATTCGATCGAGCTCTTCGAGTGCGGCGGCGACCGCCGCCTCGATGGCGGGAGCCGACGCCGCGTCCGTGCCGTTGTCCTTGGGACGCTCCCGAACCGTGATGGCCTGCGGGAAGCGCAGCACGTCGGCGGGTGTGAGCGGCCCTGCGACGAGGCCGCGCTCACGCGCGCGATCCATCGCGGCGGCGACCGCCTCGATCAGCGATTCGTCGACGTCCACGTCGACGCCGTGCCCGACTCGCGACTGCACCGAGATCGACAGCTCGATCCTGCCGCGCGCGATCCGCTGCTGGACGAGCGCGCGGAGTCTGGACTCCATCGACGGCAGCGCCGGGGCCGTCCGAAGCTGCAGGTCGAGGAAGCGGTGGTTCACCGCGCGGATAGAGACGCTCACGCTCGCGGCCTCCTCGTCGCGGGTCAGCGACGCGAAGCCCGTCATGGATTTAATCATCGTCCGCTGTTCGCGCAACTAACGTTGCGGGCTACTACGCCTTGCCCGCGTCGACCGCCTCGCGGCGCTGACCGAACAGTTGCAGCGCGTATAGCTTCGCATACACGCCCGCGGGACGGGCCAGCAGCTCGTCGTGCGCGCCAATCTCCGCCACCCGCCCGCGCTCGAGCGCGACGATTCGATCGGCGCGGCGTACCGTCGACAATCGATGCGCGATCACGAACGCCGTGCGGTCGCGCATCAGGTTGGCGAGCGCATCCTGCACCAGCAGCTCGGATTCCGCGTCGAGTGACGAGGTGGCCTCGTCGAGAATCAGGATCGGCGAGTTCTTCAGCAGCGCGCGCGCGATGGCGAGCCGCTGACGCTGGCCTCCCGAGAGACGCTGTCCCCGCTCGCCGATCCGCGTGTCGTAGCCGCGCGGGAGCATCCGGATGAACTCGTCGGCATGCGCGGCGTGCGCCGCCGCTTCGATGGCCGCGCGCGTGGCGCCGCTTGCGCTGTACGCGATGTTGCTCGCAATCGTGTCGTCGAAGAGCACGGTCTCCTGCGTGACGATGCCGATGTGCTCGCGGAGCGATTTGAGGGTCAGGTCGCGGACGTCTACGCCGTCGATGAGTATCGCCCCGGCCGTCACGTCGTAGAACCGCGGCAGCAGGTTGACGAGCGTCGTCTTGCCGGCGCCGCTCAGGCCGACGAGCGCGATGACCTGGCCTGCGCCCGCGCTGAACGATACATCGCGGAGGATCGGTTTGGACGGCAGATCGCCGTACGCAAAGCCGACGTGGTGGAACTCGATGCCGCGCGTGACGCCCTGGAGCGGCCGCGCGCCAGGACGCTCGCGCACCTCGGAGTGTGTGTCGAGAATCTCGAAAATCCGGTATGCCGCGGCCGTTGCCTGCTGCAGGTTGGCGTTCACACGGCTCAGACGCTTGATTGGCGTGTAGAGCATGAACGCCGCGAAGATGAATCCGAGGAAATCCCCCGGCGTCATCGCGGTCTGCGCAATCTGGTGGCGCCCGTACCAGAGCAGGCCGATGATGGCGAGGCCGCCCAGGAACTCCATCATGGGCGGCAGCACGGAGAGCGTGCTGATCACCTTGAGGTTCGTCCGATACAAGCGGTCGGACGCGCCGGCGAATCGCTCTGCCTCGCGCGCTTCTGCTGCAAAGGCTTTCACGATGCGATGGCCCGTGAAGGCCTCCGCGGTGAGATGCGAGAGGTGCTCCAGCTGTTCCTGGCTGCGACGCGTCGATCGCCGCACGCGCTGGCCCAGCCTCACGAGCGGATAGACGACCAGCGGCGCGCTCGTGACCGAGACGAGCGCGAGCCGCCAGTCGAAATAGAACATCATCGCCGCGTAGCCGATGACGGACAGGCCTTCGCGCAGGAGATCGCCCATCGTTTCCGACACTGCCTGCTGCACTTGCGTGACGTCGTTCGTGATGCGCGACATCAACTGGCCGGTCGAGCGTCGGCTGAAGAACGCGGCGGACTGGTTCAGGATGTGGCGGAAGAGCTGATCCCTGATGTCGCGGACGACCCGCTGGCCGATGTCCGTCATCAGGTACGTCGAGAAATACGAACCCAGACCCTTCGTCAGGTACGCAACGAGGATGAAGCCGGCCCAGAACCGGAAGGAGAGCCCGTTGTCGCCCGGCAGAACTTTGTTGATGATCGGCTTGATCAGGTACGCAACCGCGGCCGAAGCGCCCGCGTACACGAGCATGGCGAACAGCGCCGCGGCAAACCGTCCTCGATACGGGCGGGAGTATCGAAAGAGCCGCGGCAGCGCGCTATCGGTCATCGACTCCCGTTGTGCACACCGCCGAAGGAGGCATGGAGCGACGGCATCAGTGTGTCGCGTCCTTGTGATAGCCCGAGGGATGGGCCGTGCGCCAGCGCCATGCGGTGTCGACGATGACGTCGATGTCTTCGAAGGCGGGCTTCCAGCCGAGCGTGCGCTTGATCTTGTCGCTCGACGCGAAGAGTACGCCTGGATCTCCGGCGCGCCGTCCGCTGGTGCCGGCGGGAACCGGCTTGCCGGTGACGCGTTCGACGGCGTTCACGACGTCCCGGACGGACGTCGGCCGTCCGTTCCCGAGATTGTAGGCCGTCGATTCCGCACCGTCGCGAAGCGCGTCGAGCGCCAGCACGTGCGCGGACGCCAGGTCCGTCACGTGGATGAAATCGCGCAGGCACGTGCCGTCGGGAGTGTCGTAGTCGGTGCCGTAGATCGCGAACGAATCGCGGCCGAGAGCAGCATCGATCGCGCGCGGGATGACGTGAATCTCAGGCGAGTGATCCTCGCCCAGGAGGCCGTCCGGATCCGCGCCGGCCGCGTTGAAGTACCGCAGCGCCGTCCAGCGGATGTCGTACGCGCCCTGATAGTGCGGCAGCGCATGCTCGATCGCGAGCTTCGTCTGGCCGTAGGCGTTGATAGGCCGCTGAGGATGATCTTCCGTGATCGGCGTCTCGACGGGGTTCCCGAACGTCGCCGCCGTGGACGAGAAGATGAAGTAGCGCGCGCCGCTGGCGACCATCGACTGGAGCACGGACAGCGCGCCGCGGACGTTCGTGTCGTAGTAGCCGATCGGATCGCGAACCGAGTCGCCCACCGCCAGGAGGGCCGCGAAATGCATGACGGCGTCCGCGCCACTCTCGAGCAGCGTGTCGGTCAGCCGCGCGGAGTCTCGAATGTCGCCGTCGACGAACCGCACGCGTCCACGCGGCACGCGCGCCGCGACCGCGAAGACGGCTTCGCGGTGTCCCGCGCAGAGATTGTCGTAGACGATGACCTCGTGCCCGCCCTCGACGAGCGCCTTCACGGCATGACTGCCGATGTAGCCCGCGCCTCCGGTGACGAGTACTCTGCTCATCGGCGGCCCATCGAATAGTACGTGAACCCGAACCCCCGAATCTGCTCCGGATTGTAGATGTTCCGCCCGTCGAAGATCACCGGCGATCGCATCAGCTTGCGGATGCGTCCATAGTCCGGCTCGCGGAACTCGTTCCATTCCGTCACGATCGCGAGCCCGTCCGCCCCGGCGAGCGCCGCGTAACTATTGTCGGCGAACTCAACCGCATCGCCGAAAATCGCCCGCGCCACACGGGTCGCTTCGGGATCGTACGCGGTCACGGTGGCGTCCGCCTGCAGCAGCGCGTGAATCAACGGCACGGCGGGGGCTTCCCGCATATCGTCCGTCTTCGGCTTGAACGCCAGACCCCAGACGGCGATCCGCTTCCCTTTCAGGGTGCCGAAGTGCTTCCTCATCTTGGCGACGAGCCGCACCTTCTGCCGCTCGTTGACGCACTCCACTGCCTTGAGGATCTGGAAGTCGTAGCTCTTGTTGGCCGCGAAGTTCAGCATGGCCTTCACGTCCTTCGGAAAGCAGCTCCCGCCGTAGCCGACGCCGGGAAACAGGAAGGACGCGCCGATGCGCCGGTCCGACGCGACGGCGCGGCGAACGTGATCGACGTCCGCGCCGACGATCTCGCAGACGTTGGCGACCTCGTTCATGAACGAGATGCGTGTCGCGAGCATTGCGTTCGCGGCGTACTTGCAGAGCTCGGCGCTTGCGCAATCCATCATCATGATCGGCGCGCCAGTACGGGTGAACGGCGCGTACAGCTCGCGCATGATCTCCGCCGCGCGCGGGTCCTCGGCGCCGATGACCACGCGATCCGGCTTCATGAAATCGTCGATCGCCGCGCCCTGCTTCAGGAATTCCGGGTTGCTCACCACCGAAAAGGGATGCGACGTCTCCTTGCGGATCAGCTCGCGAACCTTGTCTGCCGTCCCTACCGGGACCGTGCTCTTGTCGACGATGACCTTGTAGCCATTCATCGCGCGCGCGATCTCGCGAGCCACGTCCATCACGTGCCGGAGATCCGCGGAGCCGTCTTCACCGGTCGGCGTTCCGACGGCGATGAACACGATCTGCGACGCGCGGACGCCCCGCGGAAGGTTCGTCGTGAACGTGAGGCGCTTTTCGGCGCGGTTGCGCCGGACGAGCTCCTCGAGACCAGGCTCGTAGATCGGAATCCGTCCGCGCTGCAGCGTCCGTACCTTGGCGGCCTCCTTGTCGACGCAGATGACGTCGTTTCCGTTCTCCGCGAAGCACGCACCGGCGACGAGGCCGACGTATCCGGTTCCAATGACGGCAATTTTCATGAGACAGAGGCTCCCGCCTCCGCGCCGCGCGCTCCGGCGCGCAGGCCCGAACCGCCGAGCAAACCCCTCAAGCTAACATGTACTTAGAATTGCTGTCAATTTATTGAGGTATAAGGAGTTACTACCCCAATATCTTGTGCTACGATTGCCGCGTTTGCGCATCCTGCTGGATTATCGGCCGGCGCTCCGCGAGCGCACCGGCGTCGGCGAATACGTCCACCAGCTTGCCGCCGCGCTCGTCCGGCGCCTCTCGCCGGACGATGGGCTCACGCTCCTGTCGAGCTCCTGGCGCGACCGGCTCGCACCGGACGCCGTGCCCGGCGCGAGCATCGTGGATCTTCGCGTGCCCGTCCGGGTACTGAACGCCGCGTGGCATCGCCTCGGCACTCCTGCCGTCGAGCGCTTCGCCGGCGAAGCGGACATCGCCCATTCGCCCTCGCCGCTGCTGATGCCCTCCGCGCGGGCGGCGCAGGTCGTCACGATTCACGATCTCGATTTTCTCGATCACCCCGAGCGCACGCGGGCGGAGATCCGGCGCGACTATCCTTCGCTCGCGCCCCGCCACGTTCCGAGAGCGGACCACGTCATTGCCGTGTCCGCACACACCGCGGGTGAGGTCGAACGCCGGCTCGGCGTTCCACGGGAGCGGATCACGGTGTGTTCCCCGGGCGCGCCGGCGTGGGCTCCGCGTACCTCTGGTGCACCGCCGCACGGGCCGATTCTCTTCATGAGCACGCTCGAGCCGCGCAAGAATGTGGGGCTTCTGATCGATGCCTACGCGCGTCTCCGCTCACGGCTCCCCGCGGCCCCCATGCTGCTGCTCGCCGGGCGCGCCGCCGAAGGGTCGGAGGAGTGGCTTCGCAGGATCGCAGAGCCGCCGCTTCGCGATCACATCCGGCACATCGGGTACGTCGCTGCCCACGATCGCTACGACTCGTACTGTCGCGCATCGATGGTGGTCCTGCCGTCGCACACGGAAGGCTTCGGTCTCCCCGCGCTCGAAGCCATGACCGCAGGCGTGCCCGTCGTCGTCACCCGGGCCGGAGCGTTGCCCGAGGTCGTCGGCGACGCCGGATTCATCGTCGAGCCCGACGATGTGGACGGTCTCAGCGCGGCGATGCGCGCGGTTTTGACGGACCCAATCCGCGCGGCTGACGCAGTCGAGCGCGGAATTCGGCGCGCACGGCACTATTCGTGGGATGCCAGCGCGGCGGTCTTGCTGGATGCCTACCGCGAGGCGATCGCGCGCAGACGTTCGAAGGCGCGATGAGCCGCCCTGATCCGATCCGGATTGGCGTCGACGGCCGCGAACTGCTCGGCGAGTCGACGGGCACCGGGCGCTATCTCGGCGAGCTGCTGACGCGATGGGCGGCACGCGATGACGCCGCTCGCCGCGAGCTGATCGTCTACACCCCTGCTCCGCTGCCGCTGCTCGAGACGATCCAGGGTGTGCGACAAGAAGTTTCACCCGGTGGAAGCGGGACGTGGTGGGAACAGACGCGCCTCCGCCGCTCGGTTCGCGCCGGTCACCCTGACGTCTTCTTCGCGCCCGCGTACACGGCGCCGCTCGCACTCGGCTGCCCGCTCGTCGTCACCATCCATGACGTGTCGTTCGCCGCGCATCCGGAGTGGTTCAGCTGGCGCGAAGGGGCGCGGCGGCGGTTCGTCACGCGCCGAACCGCGCGCGCTGCGTCCGCCGTCCTCACTGATTCCGAATTCTCCCGGCGCGAGATTGAGCAGCGCCTCGATGTTCCGCCGGAGCGCGTGACCGTTATCCCGCCTGGCGTGACGCGGCGGAGTTCCTCGTCTTCTGACCGCGATCCGCTGGTCCTCTTCGTCGGGTCGATCTTCAATCGCCGCCATCTGCCGGAGACGATCCGCGCGTTTGCGCGCGCGCGGGCGGCCCATGCTGGTGCCCGGCTCGTCATCGTCGGGTCAGACCGGACGCATCCATCGATCGATTTGACTGGCGTCGCGCGTGAGGAAGGCGTCGCGGACAGCGTTGAGATCCGACCGTACGCGCCGCAGGCTGAGCTCGATGAGTTGTACTCGCGCGCGACGGTATTCGTGTTCCTGTCGGAGTACGAAGGGTTTGGCTTGACGCCGCTCGAAGCGCTCTCCGCCGGCGTTCCAATCGTCGTACTCGATACGCCCATTGCGCGGGAGGTGTACGGTACCGCGGCCGTATACATCAATCCGGCGGACGCGGTTCAGGGGACCGCGCGTGCGATACGCGAGCTGCTTTCGGAGTCCGCCGCGCGGGCGGCGGTGCTCGCGCCTTCCGGCGAAGTGCTGGCGCGCTATTCATGGGAGGATGCCGCCAACCGGACACTGGCTGCCATCGAAGCAGCGGGAGCCGGCGTGTGAACCGGCTGGCGATCGTCGTCGTCAGCTTCAACGCTCGGGCGGATCTCATCGCCTGTCTGCAGTCGCTGAAGGCTGCTCCGCCCGCGATTCCTCACGACATCATCGTCGTGGACAACGCGTCCACCGATGGCAGTGTGGACGCCGCCCGCGCGTCGACTGGTGTGGAGGTGGTGGCGCTCGAACGCAATCTCGGGTTCGCGGCGGCAAACAACGTCGGCATCCGGCGTTCGACGGCGGAGCTGGTCCTCCTGCTCAACAGCGACACCATCGTCCCGGCGGGTGCCATCGATCGCCTCGTCGATCGGCTCGCCGCCACGCCATCGGCAGCGGCGGCCGGGCCGCGTCTCGTCGACGCCTCGGGACGGGAGGAGATCTCGTTCGGCCTGATGATCACTCCTGCGAATGAGCTGCGCCAGAAGGTGATCGGCCGACTGTATGAGACGGGATGGACACCGGCGGAGCGCTGGGTGCAGCGGGTGACCCGGCGCGAGCAGTTCGTGGATTGGGTCAGCGGGGCGTGTCTCCTCGTCCGCCGAGCGGATGCGGAAGCCGTCGGGCTGCTGGACGAGCGGTTCTTCCTCTACACCGAAGACGTCGACTTCTGCGCGTCGCTTCGTGCACGGGGGCGATCGATTCTCTTCACGCCGGCAGCCGAGATCACGCACCTGAGGGGCCGCTCGCGCGCGTCCGCTCCTGGGGCTGCGAATGCGGCGTATCGCCGGAGCCACATCGCGTTTTACGAAAAGCATCACCCGCGATGGGCGGCGATTCTGAGACTGTATTTGAGAGCGAAAGGAGATGACCCGCGGGCCGTGTAACATGCAACCCGTGCGAATCGCGATCGACGCGCGCAAACTGCGCGATTACGGCATCGGCACGTACGTGCGCAACCTGCTGCGGCAGCTCGCGCGGCAGGACCACGCGACCGAGTTCATCGTCCTCTGCCAGGAGCCGGACTGCGCGATGGTGCCGGAGCTCGGCGCCAACTTTCGCGCGGTGCCCGAACGCGCCGGCGCGTACTCGAGGCGCGAGCAGTTGACCGTGCCGCTCGACCTGCGGCGCGAGCGGGCGGAGCTCTTTCACGCGCCGCATTACGTGCTGCCGCCGCTGACGCCCTGCCGATCCGTGGTGACGATCCACGACTGCATTCACCTGCGATTTCCGCAATACCTGCCGAGCCGGATCGGGTACGCGTACGCGCGAGCGTCATTGTGGACGGCAACGCATCGCGCCGCGCGCGTGATCACGGTCTCCGAGGCGTCGAAGCGCGACATCCTGCGGTATTTCCGCGTGCCCGAGTCGCGGATCGAGGTCATCTACAACGCGATCGACGATCGCTTCTGGGAAGAGCCCTCCGCCGAAGACATCGATCGCGTGCGGCAGCGATATCAGCTCAACGCGCCGTTCGTCCTGTACGCCGGAAACATCAAGCCGCACAAGAACCTCGAGCGGCTGATCGAAGCATTCCACCTGCTCCGGCAGGATCAGCATCTCAAGGACGTGCAGCTGCTGATCATCGGCGACGAGATCTCGAAGTACGCCAGCCTCCGCCGGGCGGTCCACCGCCACAAGCTGCACAAGTACGTGCGGTTCTTCGGATTCGTGCCGGACCAGACGCTCGCGGCCCTCTATCGGCTTGCCGCCGTCTTCGTCTTTCCGTCGCTGTATGAAGGGTTCGGTCTGCCGCCACTCGAGGCGATGGCGAGCGGCACCCCCGTCATCACGTCGAATGTCTCGTCGCTCCCGGAGGTCGTCGGTGATGCCGCGCTGATGATCGATCCGTACGATCCCGCGGCCATTGCCGACGCGATGCGCCGCGTGCTCGACGATGAGGGGCTGCGCGCTGATTTGAGGACGCGCGGGCTGGCGCGCGCGCGCGAATTTTCCTGGGAGCGCTCGATCGGCCGCGTTCGGGAGATCTACAGCGAGGTGATGCAGGCGTGAGCCGCGTCGCGCTGGTCCACGACTGGCTCACCGGCATGCGCGGAGGGGAGAAGGTGCTCGAGGCGATTGCCGAGCTGTATCCCGGCTCGCCGATTTTCACGCTCGTGCACGTCCCTGGCTCGGTATCGACGGCGCTCGAATCGCACCGCATCGTGGCGTCGCTCGTGAACCGGTTGCCCGCCTCCGCCACTCGGTATCGCGAATACCTGCCGCTCTTCCCCACCGTCATCGAACAGTTCGATTTGGACGCGTTCGACCTCGTCATCAGCACGAGTCACTGCGCCGCCAAATCGGTTGTCGTGCCCGGCCGCACGCCGCACATCTGCTACTGCCATTCGCCTATGCGGTACGCCTGGGATCAGTTCGACTCGTACTTCGGACCGGATCAGGTTGGACCGTGGAAATCGAGGCTGCTGAGGCGCGTGCTCGCGAGGCTCGCACGGTGGGATGCGGCCACGGCAGCGCGGGTGGATCGCTTCGTCGCCAACTCCCTCTATGTTGCGGCGCGCATCCGCCGATACTATAATCGCGAGGCGACCGTCGTGTATCCCCCTGTAGATACAGAGTTTTACCACCCGGATCCCGCTCGGCGCCCTGAACCGTTCTTCCTGATTGTGTCGGCGATGGTGCCCTACAAGCGCCTCGACGTGGCGATCCGCGCGTGCAGGCGCGCCGGCGCGCGGCTGACCATTGTCGGCCGCGGGCCCGAGGAAGCGCGGCTGCGCGCGATGGCGGATGATGCGGTCGAATTCCGGGGCTGGCTGGCGGACGAGGAGATTCGCGATCTGTATCAACGCTGCAGCGCCGTGCTGATGCCCGGCGTCGAGGATTTCGGGATGGTGCCCGTGGAGGCCATGGCGTGCGGCCGGCCGGTCGTGGCGCTCGCCAGGGGCGGCGCTGTCGAAAGCGTCGCCGACGGCCAGACGGGCATTCTGGTGCACGACGACTCCGCGGACGCGTTCGCCGACGCGATCGCCGAGGTGCCCGCAAAGGCGTTCGACCCCGCTGCCATCCGCCGCCACGCGGAGCAGTTCTCGCGGGCACGCTTTCAGCGCGAATTCGCAAGGGTCGTCGAGGACGAGAACCCCGCGCCGGAGTGTACGACCAGGGCGACGCGCCCATGATGAGGAGATATAACCGTCTGCTCGTTGCCTCCTTCATCCTGAGCGACGTCCTCCTCGGGATGGCCGCCTTCGTCATCGCCTACCTGCTCCGCTTCGAGACCGGACTCCCCGTCGTCAAGGGGGTTCCGCCGTTCGCGCAGTATCTGCGGATCGCGCCGTTCATCGGGCTGCTTGTCCCGATCGCCTATCACGTGCAGGGCCTCTACCGGCTGCGCCGTGGCCGATCGCGCGTGGACGACTTCTTCGGCGTGTTCGTCGGCAGCATCCTGGCGGTCGTCCTCGGCCTGGGCGGCACGCTGTACGTGCAGACGTATTACGTGGCGGAGCCTGCGAAGGATCTCGGGCTGTACGAGGTGTCGCAGGGCGTCTGGGTCTTCTTTCTCATCATCAACGTCGGCTTCTCGTACGCGTCGCGCGAGCTGGTGCGCGAAGCGCTCGAACGGCGATGGCGCGCAGGCATCGGCCTCAAACGGGTGCTGATCGCCGGCGCGGGCGACCTCGGACGCATCGTCGCCGACAAGGTGCTCGAGCATCGGGAGCTCGGGTTCAAGATCACCGGGTTCCTCGACGACCGCGCGGTCGGCGATCACATCGGGTATCGCGGCATCCCGTTGATGGGCACGCTGGCGGATGCGGCGGACATCATCCGGCGCGAGCGGGTCGATCATCTCTATGTCGCGCTGCCGCTCGAAGAGCACGTCAAGATGCTCGGGCTGGTCGAGGCCACGAACCGCGAAGGCATCGACATCCACGTCGTCCCGGATCTGCTGCAGTTCATCGCGCTGCGGGCGCGGCTCGAGAACCTCGATGGCGTCCCCATCATCAGCCTCAACGACGTTCCGCTGCGCGGCTTCAACAGCCTGCTCAAGCGCGCCACCGACGTGGCGATCTCGAGCGCGGCGCTTTCCGTCCTCGCGGCCCCGTTCGCGTTGATCGCGCTGCTCGTGCGCAGAACGTCGAACGGCCCCGTGTTCTACAAGCAGGAACGCATGGGCCTCGACGGCAGCGCCTTCGAGGTCTACAAGTTCCGGTCGATGTACGAAGGGGCCGAAGACGAGAGCGGGCCGGTCTGGGCGCGGGACAACGATCCGCGGTGTACGCCCGTCGGACGATGGCTGCGCCGGTTCGACATCGACGAGCTGCCGCAGCTCTGGAAC
>JAICSD010000016.1 GCA_025937075.1 Vicinamibacteria bacterium
ACTGGGTGCACGTCGAGCACCTGATGATCGACGACGAGGACTCTGGCCAGCGGGGCATCGAAAAGATGTCCAAGTCTCTCGGGAACGTCTACAACCTCGAGGACATCGAAGCGCAGGGGTTTCGGCCGTCGGCGCTCCGCTTCCTGTATCTCGGGACGCACTACCGCAAGCAGTTGCGGTTCTCGTGGAGCGCGATGGCGCAGGCGGAAGAAGCGCTGAAGCGGCTCACCGATTTTCTGGCGCGGCTGCGGCTCGCGCCAGAGGGGCCGGCGTCAGCCGCCTCGTCGGCCCGGCTGGAAGAGGCTCGAAAGGCCTTTGCGGAGTACATCGGGTCGGATCTGAACACCGCCGCTGCGCTTGGGGTCGTGTTCGACCTCGTCCGCGCGCTCAACAGCGCCATCGACTCGGGAGAGCTGCGATCGGGTGACGCGGTCGAGATCGCGCGCACCTTCGACGATTTCGACCGTGTGCTGGGCGTCTTGTCGCTCCGCCGCCAGGAAGACGAGCAGCCGCCTGTGCCGGTCGAGGAAATCGAGCGTCTCATCGCAGAGCGCCGCGCAGCCCGGAGCGCCCGAAACTTCGCGCAAGCAGATAAAATTCGAAGAGAACTCGACGCTCGCGGCATCCTGCTCGAAGACACCGCTGCGGGCACGCGCTGGAAACGGAAATGACGATGAACGATGGACGATGGACGATGAACGATCGTCCATCGACCATCGCCCATCGATACACATCGGACGGCACATCATGACAAACGCCCCCGACATCAAAACCGCTCTACCAGGCCCGAAAGCCAAGGCCATCATCGACAAGGACGCGAAGTTCGTGTCGCCGTCCTACACCCGCGACTATCCACTCGTTATCGCGCGCGGGGACGGCGCCGTCGTCGAAGACGTCGACGGCAACGTGTTCATCGACTGCGCCGCAGGCATTGCGGTCAACTCGACCGGTGTGTCGCACCCGGAGGTCGTCAAGGCGATCAGCGATCAGGCATCCCGGTTCATTCACATGTCCGGCACCGACTTCTATTACGAGCCGCAGGTTCGTCTTGCGGAGGAGCTGGCCGGCATCGTCCCGATCGAGGGCGACGTGCGCACGTTCTTCGGTAACTCGGGAACGGAGGCGACCGAGGCCGCGCTGAAGGTCACGCGTTACTACACGAAGCGGCAGAACATCATCGCGTTCTTCGGCTCCTTTCATGGCCGGTCGCTCGGCTCGCTCGCGTTGACGGCGAGCAAGGCCGTGCAGCGCCGCGGATTTGGTCCGCTGATGCCGGGCGTGTATCACGCGCCGTATCCGGATCCTTACCGCTTCAACGGCAGCGCGGATGCGTGTGCCGAGGCTTCGCTCTCGTACATCCGCGAACAGCTCTTCGTGCACCTCGTCTCGCCCGACGAAGTCGCGGCGATCGTCGTCGAACCCGTCCAGGGGGAGGGCGGCTACATCGTTCCGCCCGCCGCGTTCCTGCACGGGCTGCGCGCCCTCGCGACCGAGTACGGGATCCAGCTCGTGGTCGACGAAGTGCAGTCGGGTATGGGACGCACCGGAAAGATGTTCGCGTCGGACCACTTCGGCCTCAAAGCGGACGTCGTCAACATCGCGAAGGGTATCGCGTCAGGCCTCCCGCTGGGCATCACCTGCTCGCGCGCGGAGGTCATGAACTGGCCGCCCGGCGCTCACGCCAGCACGTTCGGCGGAAATCCCGTCTCGTGCGCTGCCGCGCTCGCCACGATCCGGCTGCTCAAGTCGCAGTACGTCGAGAACGCAGCCGCCGTCGGCGCGTACCTGATGAGCGGGTTGCGCGAGCTGGCGAAAAAGCACGATCTGATCGGCGACGTGCGCGGCCTCGGCTTGATGATCGGCGTCGAGTTCGTGCGCGATCGGAAGACCAAGGAGCGCGCCGTCGACGCGCGGAACGCGGTCGTGCAGGCGATGTTCCGCCGCGGCGTCCTGATTCTCGGCGCCGGCAGGAACGCGGTCCGGTTCGCGCCGCCGCTGGTGCTCACGCGGGAGCAGGCGGAAACCGTCCTGCACCTGTTCGACGACGCCCTGGGCGAGGTGACGGGCGCACACGCAGTGGCGGGGTCGGCGACGCGCGGAACTGCTTCATAACTACGCCTGTCCCACGCCCAACTCCAATTCCCAACTCGCAAATGGATCAATTTGGGAGTTGGCAGTTGGACCTTGGCAGTTGTCAGCGGGAAGTGAATTCGAGCCCCGCCAGTTCGAGAGCCACCCTGACCGGCGGCTGGGCGGCGGCCAGCACCAGCCGCCCTCCAGATCCCGCGAGCCGCTCCGAAGCACGCGCCAGCACCTGCAGTCCGGCGCTGCTCACGTAATCGACGCCGGCCAGGTCGACGACGACCTCGCGAGCGCCGGCCACCGCCTGATCGAGCGCCGCTTCGAGGTTGGCGCTGGTGGCGTTCGATACCCGGCCCGTCAAGCGCACGGTAACGATTTCGGGCCCGCCGGAACGGGTGGCCGTTAGTCCCCAGTTGTGTGCATCCGTCATTGTTTCCGCGGCGTTCACCCCACCGTGTTATAAAAAAGTCCCTTTTCGGCCGCCAACTTTCCGCGGGGTCCCGTGTATTTATCACAGGACGCTGAAGACGCCGCACTCGTGGGCCGGGTCCTGGCAGGCGACATGGTCGCTTTCGAGCTCCTGGTAGAACGATATCAACGGCCGCTGTTCAATGTCGCGGCCCGGATGCTCGGGTCGCGGGAAGACGCGGCGGACGCGACGCAGAACGCGCTGGTCCGGATCTACGAGAACATTCGGGCGTTCGACCCACAGCGAAGGTTTTTCAGCTGGAGCTACCGGATTCTGGTCAACGAGTGCCTCAACGTCCTGCGGGCACGACGGGTGACGGTCGACGCGGAGGGCGCCTCGCTGGCGCCGGCCGCGTTCGAACAGGTGGCGGCCACGGAACGGCGGGCGGCGGTCCAGCGGGCGCTGATGGAGCTGACGCCCGAACTCAGAGCGGTCATCGTGCTGCGGCACTACGGCGCGCTCTCGTACGAACAGATTTCCGAGGCGCTTGGCGGCGTTCCCGTGAAGACGGTGAAATCGCGGCTGCATACGGCCCGACAGCGGCTCGGACGCAAGTTGCTCGGCTGGCAGGAAGAGTCATGACTGAACACAGGATCGACGAGCTGCTCGACGCGAAACGTGACGGCACGCTCGAGGCCGCGGCCGCCCTCGAACTCGAGCGGGAGCTGCAGCAGAACCCGGCCGCTCGGCGCCGCGCGGAGGAGATCGACGCGCTGTCGCAAATCCTGGATATCGCCGGCGACGAGCCGCCGGCGGCAATCGTCTCGGACGTCATGGAGAAGATCTCGGCGGTGCCGGTCCGGCGGCCGGCCGCGCGAATCATTCAGTGGTTTCCCCGTTCCACTTCTGGAGGAGGCATGGTGATGGCGAAGAAAGTGATGTTTGGCGTGGCCGCGGCTGCTGCGATTGTGCTCATCTCGGTGGCGATCACCGGCTTCCCGCACGTGAACAGCAGCGGGACCCTGGGCGCGATCGGCGCGGCAAAGCGCGCACAGGCGCCGCAGATTACGGCATCCGACGTGAAGACCGGCGACCCTGCCGTCCAGCAGTTCCTGCAGAGCGACACGTTCGACCGCCTGATGAAGGACCCCTCGACGAAGAAGCTGCTCTCCGACCCGGGATTCCGGATGGCGCTGTCGAGCGCGGACATCCAGTCGGCGCTCGCGAGCGGCGATCTGAAGGCGGCGCTGGCGAAGTCCGACATCCAGGCCGCGCTGTCCAGCAGCGAGTTGTCGGCGGCTCTCGCGAACGCCGACATCCAGGCGGCGTTTGCGAAGGCGGACTTCCGCATGGCGCTGTCGAAGGCGGATCTGAAGGCGGCGTTCGCCGCAGCTGACCTGAAGTCGGCGTTCGCGAAGTCGGAGCTCGAAGCCGCGTTCGCGAAGGACGACATCAAGGCGGCGTTCGCGTCGGCGGAGCTGCAGGCCGCGTTTGCACGGTCGGATTTCCAGGCGGCGCTCGCCAACAGCTCGTTCCGTGCGGCGCTGGCGGACTCGAATCTCGCGGCGGCACTCCACAGCGACGCGCTGCAGTCGGCCCTCAGCTCGTCCGCGTTTCAGAGCGCGTTGAGCAGCTCCGCGTTCGCCGCGGCGCTCTCACGCCAGTAATCCCCGGCCCATCCTCCACAACAAGGGGCGGGTGCGATTGTGCACCCGCCCCTTTTTTCATGTACCATCCGGCCCGGTTGGATGAGAGTACAAGGGTTTCTGGGTGCGCTGGTTCTCGCACTCCTCTGCGCGCACCCGGCAGGGGCACAACTCGCGGAACTCGACATGCCGTCGGTCCGCATCGTCTACTTCAATGGGACCGAGACGTATCTGGTGCCCCATGCGGCGCGGACGTTTCTCAACTCGCTGGAGTTCCAGGAACGCCTGTTCCACTTCGATCCCAACGAGAAAATCACAGTCCTGCTCGTCGACTTCTCCGATTCCGGCAACGCGGCCGCGTCGGTGGTGCCGCGGGATCTGCTGACGGTTGAAATCTCGCCGCTCAACTTCGCGTTCGAGACGCTCGCGGCAAACGAGCGGCTGAACACGATCATGAACCACGAGCTGGTGCACATCGCCGCCATGGATGGCGCGGCGAAATCGGACCACCTCTTCCGCCGTCTCTTCGGCGGGAAGGTGAACCCCGTCGCGGCGCAGCCGGAATCGATCCTGTACTTCTTCCTGACCACTCCGCGCGTCGCGGCCCCGCGCTGGTATCAGGAGGGCATTGCCGTGTTCGTCGACACCTGGATGGCCGGCGGCCTCGGACGGATCCAGAGCGGCTACGACGAGATGGTGTTCCGCAGCATGGTCCGGGACGGCACGCCCTTTTACGATCCGCTCGGCCTCGTTTCTGCCGGCACCAAGATCGATTTCCAACTGCAGATCAATTCCTATCTGTACGGGGCGCGGTTCATGGCGTGGCTCGCGAAGACCTATTCGCCCGACAAGCTGGTCCAATGGGTCTCCCGCGCCCCGGGGAGTCGCGCGTACTACTCGTCGCAGTTCCGGCAGGTGTTCGGTCGCAGCCTCGAAGACGCGTGGCACCAGTGGACGGAAGAGGAGCGCGCGTTTCAGCAGCAGAACCTCGCGGCGATTCGGAAATACCCGCTGACGCCGTCGCGCGACCTGACGTCGAAAGCGCTCGGGTCGGTCTCGCGCGCTTATTTCGACCCCGCGTCCCAGCGCCTGTATGGCGCGTTCAACTATCCCGGCGTGGTTGCGCACATCGGCGGCATCGACATCAAGAGCGGCGCGATCGAGAAATTCGTGAACGTGAAAGGACCGACGATCTACACCGTGGCCGCCCTGGCGTTCGACCCGGACGCGCACCGGTTGTTCTATACGACCGACAACGACGCGCACCGGGACCTCGTCGCGCTCGATACGGAAACGCACCGGACGACGCTGCTGCAGAAGGATGCGCGCATCGGTGACCTCGCGTTCGATCGCGCCGACAGGTCGCTGTGGGGGATTCGTCATCTGAACGGCATCTGCACGCTCGTGCGCATGGCACCGCCTTACCGTGAGTGGACGCGCGTCGTCTCGTGGCCGTACGGGACGGTGATGTACGACCTCGACGTCTCGCCCGACGGCACGCTGGTGTCATCGTCGATGGGCGAGATCGACGGCAAGCAGGACGTTCGCATCTTCGACACCGCGGCGCTCCTCAGCGGGAAGACCGAGGCGCGCGCCCGGTTCGATTTCGGGCCGTCAGTGCCCTCCGGGTTCGTGTTCTCGCCAGACGGCCGCTACCTGTTCGGCAGCAGCTACTACACCGGCGTGTCGAACATCTTCCGGTACGACATCGCGACGGGAAAAGTCGACGCGATGACGAACACGGACGGGGGCTTCTTCCGGCCGGTGCCGCTTCAGGATGGCCGGCTGCTGGCGTTCCGCTACACGGGCAACGGCTTCGTTCCCGCGGAACTGTCCGCGACGAAGCCGCTGGAGGACGTGAGTGCCATCACGTTTTTCGGCGAGCAGCTTGCGGAAGCGCGGCCGGTGGTGCACGAGTGGAACGTCGGTTCCCCGGCGCGCATTCAGCTCGATACCATCCCCCAGCGGACGAAGACGTACGAAATCGCGCATCAGCTCACACGTGAGTCGTTCTATCCGATCGTGCAGGGGTACAAAGACACGGCGGCGGTCGGCGTCCGCGCGAACTTTTCCGATCCACTGGGACTGAACCGCGCTGCGATTTCAGCCGCGGTCAGCCCGGGGCCGTCGGACGAGCGCGTGCACCTGACGTCGACGTACGAGCGGTACGACTGGCGCGCGCGCTTCGAGCTGAACCGCGCCGACTTCTACGACCTGTTCGGCCCGACGAAGACCAGCCGCAAAGGCTACGTCGTCGGCGCCGGCCACCATTCGACGCTGGTGTTCGACGAGCCGCGGCGCCTGGATCTCGACGTGGACGGCAGCTTCTCCGGCAATCTCGATCGGCTGCCGGACTTTCAGAACGTCGTGGTGGACGTGCGCCGGCTGGGGCGCGTGGAAGCGAAGCTGCAGTTCGCGGACGTCCGCAACTCGCTTGGAAGCGTCGACGAGGAGACGGGCACGAAGTGGTCGGCCGTCGCGCACGCCGATGCGGTGCACGGCGACGTCATCCCGCGCTGGTATGGAACGCTGGACCATGGATGGGCGCTCCCCGCGGGGCACTCGTCGCTGTGGCTGCGCGGCGCCGCCGGGTTGTCGCCGCACAGCCGCGATGATCCGTTCGCGAACTTCTACTTCGGCGGGTTCGGCAACAACTGGGTCGACGCCGGGGACGAAAAGCGCTACCGCGCGTATTCGAGCTTCCCGGGCCTGTCGATCGATGAGCTGCCGGGAAGGAACTTCGCGAAGGCGACGGCGGAGTGGAATCTGCCGCCGGTGCATTTTACGCACGCCGGCACGCCAGGGTTTTACGCCGCATGGATCCGCCCGGCGCTTTTTGCCGGCGGCCTGATCACCAACCTCGACGCGCGTCAAGTGCGCCAGCGTGCCGTCGACGCGGGCGGACAGATCGACATCCGCTTCAGCGTGCTGTCGGCGCTCGACATGACCGTATCCGCCGGTGCGGCGGTCGCAGTGCGAAGCGGCGGCCCGGCGCGAGGCGAAGCGATGCTCTCGCTGAAGATTCTGCGATGACGATGACGCCGTATCTCATCGCGCTCCTGCCCGTCGCGCTGTTTCTCTGCGTCCTGATCCTGATGGACAGCTTCAAGCTGGTGCATCCATCCGAGCTCGCGTTCGCGCTCGTGGGCGGAGCGCTCGCCGCCCTGCTCTCGGCGGCGATCGCGCCATGGGTGAGGATGACGGGCGCGGATCAGGTGATCAACACGCGTCTGCTGTCCCCGGCGATCGAAGAGATCATCAAAGGCGCCGTCATCGTCATCATCCTGTCGTCCCGGTGGATCGGATTTCCAGTCGATGCGGCGATCCAGGGGTTCGCGACCGGCGCCGGGTTCGCGCTGGTCGAGAACATCATTTACGTGCATGCGCGGCCGGACGCGTCGGCGTCGCTATGGGTCGTGCGCGGCTTCGGCACCGCCATTCTCCACGGGTCAGCGACCGCGCTGTTCGCGATGATCGCGCTGCGGCTGACCGCGAAGCGCGGCGCGCAATCGCCTGTCGCGTATCTTCCCGCGCTTGCCGCGGCGATCGCCCTGCACGCCGGGTTCAACTCCACCGTGATCCCGCCATTCGTGCAGATGCTGATTCTGCTGATCATCGTGCCGCTGCTGCTGGTGTTCGTCTTCGAGTGGAGCGAGCGGGCGACGCGGGAGTGGGTCGGCGCGGGGCTCGACCTCGACGTGGAACTGCTGGACCTCGTCACGTCGGACGCCTTCGAGGTCACGCACTTCGCGCGCTATCTGAACGAGCTGCGCGCGCGATTTCCCGGACCGATCGTCGCCGACATGTTCTGCCTGCTCCGTCTGCAGCTCGAACTCTCGGCGCAGGCCAAAGGGAAGTTGATCGCGCGCGCGGCGGGGCTCGAGCTCGCCGCGGACAGCGATACGCGCGCCGCGCTCGACGAATTCCAGTATCTGCGCCGTTCCATCGGCCGCACCGGCCTGCTCGCCCTGAAGCCGCTGAGCGTGACGAGCGACCGCGATCACTGGCACTCGCATCTGCTCGGGCGGTGAGTGCGCTGGTCGGCGGTGCGGCGTGCGGCGTGCGGCGGGCGGTCGCTGGCGCGCGGCTTGCCTGTGCTCCTCACACTGTGACGATGGAGCGATACGAGCTCGGGATTGTCGGCGAAAACCTCGCCGCCGAGACCTTGTCGGCGCGGGGGTACGCAATTCTCGAGCGCCGCTACCGGACCGAGCATGGCGAAATCGACATCGTGGCGCTCGACGGTGACACGCTCGTCTTCGTCGAGGTGCGCGCGAAAGCGACCGCTGAATGCGGCACGGCCGCCGAAAGCGTGACGCGTCCGAAGCAGCTGCAGGTCGTCCGGATGGCCGTGGAATACCTGGCGCGGCATGAGATCTCGGGCCGGCCGTGCCGATTCGATGTCGTCGCGGTAGACGATGCGCTCGGCGCGGAGCCGTCGATTACGGTCTATCCCGATGCGTTCGCGGGGGTCTGAGCTTTCGGGTTCTCAGGTTCTCGGGTTCTTGGGTTGTCAGGTTGTCGGGCGGTGAGGCGGTATGGTACGATTGGGATTCCGCGAGCGGGAATAACTCAGTGGTAGAGTGCGACCTTGCCAAGGTCGAAGTCGCGGGTTCGAATCCCGTTTCCCGCTCCATTTTTGCGTCGTCGGGGGCCCCTGCACCCCGACTGGCGGCCTGCACTCCGGCCGCTCGGGCAGGGCGTCACAGGATGCCGTTCACGTTCTCGCTCGCACGCTGTTGTAGCTGCTGATCACCAGCGGCCGGATCATTCCTCGTCCCAGTTGATTCCGACCGGCGCCGTCGCCAAGTGGTAAGGCAGAGGTCTGCAAAACCTCCATCCCCGGTTCAAATCCGGGCGGCGCCTCCAATTTCTAACCGGCCAATTTCCTTGCACTTGCCGACGATCTCGACGAGCGGCGCGACACGTTGGAGCAGAGCCCCATGGCGTTCACGAGCAAGTACCGATCGAACTTCGGTAGGAACGGGTTCTCTCGTTGAGCTGATAGCTCGGCGCGATAATCCCGCGGCAGTGAAGCGCTCTCCAGACTCTTCCGTCACGCGACGTTCCGGCGGTGGTTCGACTTCATCGTGTGCGCGATGGCGGTCGGCCACACCCGCGACGTATACTCGCGCGCAATGACTGCCGATACCCCCAAGCTGGATCTGGACCGCCAACTGCTCGATATCTATCTGACAGGCTTGCAGTCGGAGGTCGAGGCAAAGCTGCGGCAGGTGGCGCGTTTTCGAGCGGAGATGCGGAAGATCGACGCCGCAGGAGGAACCACGGATCGCGTCTCGCTCCAGCGCACGGCTGCGGGCCTCATCGCGCAGGTAGACGAGATGCTCAAGACGAATCTCCTCGTCCGCCAAACGCTGCAGGACATCCGTCTCACGGCAGAGGAACTGCTCAAAGATTCAGCGCAATAACGGCCCCGGAAGCGGGAAGACGCGCGCGGTCCCCTGAGGGCAGGACGGCTCGGCGGCGTACCTCGGTCTCAGAGCGTGGACTCCTTCGAGGGGGCGGCGATGACAACCGAACGGGCCCGCCGCCGCCCCAATGCATAAATCGCGACGCCGACGAGGTTCGCGGCGACCAGCGTCCCGATGATCTTTGCGGCGAACACCGTCCAGCTGGCGACGTCGACAATGGGGAAGATCGACAGCACCGAGTAGAGGAGCGTGACGCCGAAGCCGGCCGCGGAGGCCAGCTTCAGCCAGAGCGGCGGACGCACGCCGAGCCGCCGGCCGCCGACGATCGGGATCGCGAACAGCGCGAGATAGCAGAACGCGTACAGAATTCCGGCGGCGTTGTCGAGCAGTTGAAACGCCTCCTGCACGCCGACGCCGACCTGGCCGGCCATCGCGAGCGCCAGCGTGAGCACGCCGACGAAGAGAATCGAATTGTGCGGCGTGCGAAACCGCGGATGGAGCCGCGTGAACCACGCCGGGAGCAGGCCGTCCCAGCCCGCGACCATCGGCAGCCGCGTGTTCCCCGCGAATACGAGCGAGACGTTGCCGATCTGGCGCAGGATGAGCAGCAGAATCAGCGCGGGCGCGATCAGCCGCGCGAACCCGAGTCCGCGAAAGCCCATCGAGAGCGTCTGCGGGATCGGGCTGACGAGATCGATCCGATCCTGCGGCACGATCGCGAGCACGCTGTCGGTGCCGAGGATGAACATGAGCGCGATGATTGGCACGGCCGTGATCACGGCGGTGCCGATGGACCGCGCCGGGTTGCGGCACTCGCCGGCGAGGATGGCCACGTACTCGAAGCCGCTGAACGCCCCAAGCGCCATCTTGCCGAAGATGTTGAGGCTGAACAGCGACATGGTCGGCATCGCGACCGCCAGCGGGTGATAGGAGATCCGCGCGCCGCTCGACATCATGACGAACGGCACCGCGACCAGACCCACATACGTCAGGATCTGCGCCGCTCCTCCGATCCCCTGCAGCCACTTTCCGACGCGCAACCCGAGCAGCGACACGATGGTCAGCGCCACGATGCACGTCGCGCTCACGGCCGGCGTGTACCACGCGCCGAGCGTCACCGATCCGCTGACAGGCTGCAGGAGATACGCGAGATTGGTGGCGATCATCACCCCGAAGGTCGCGATGATGAGCACGGCATAGGCCCACAGGTTCCACGCCGTCATGAACCCGAGAAACCCGCCGAGCGCCGAGCTGGCCCATTGATAAAGACCGCCTTCGAGCGGCATCAGTCGATTGAGCCAGATCACCACTGCCGCCTGCGGCAGATAGAACAGCGCGATCGCCAGGCACCAGAAGACGAGATGCGCCGGCCCGAGCTTGGCGGCGGTGCCCACCCAGCCGGATCCCACGACGTACATGATTTGCGTGAGGATCAGGGTCGCGAGGCCGAGTTCCTTGCGAAAGGCGGCGCTCCTCGCCTCGACCTCGGTCACGCGCGCCGTGCGCTCGTTCGCCATGGGGCCCTCGATTATCAGTCTTCTGCCTCCCCCTCGGAAAGGCCGGGCCCCTGGAACCAATCGGACGGCCGCGCGTAAGTATGAATGTTGAGGATGGCATCACGTCCACAGGGCGATGGAGCCGCCACGCGGCGCCCCGCCGCCGATGTGATCGAGGCGGTGCTCGAGAACATGCGCACGAATCTCGAGCCGCTGAAATACTCGACCCTCGTCCCCAGCCGCTACGTCGTTTACCTGCACCCGGACGAATTCGCCCGGATCGAACCCATCATTTCCGTACTCCAGGCGCAGACGATTCGCGCGCTGGGCGAAGAACTCCAGCGGCTGAATCGGCGTCCGGTTCATCTCCGGTACCTCGAGCGTTTCGTCGGCCCGGGTACCCCTGTCGAGAACGCCGCGCACGACTGGCAGGTCGAGTTCCTGCCGGACGCCGATGGCGAGCTGTCGCCCGAAGACATTCTGATCCACTCGGAACTCGCGCTCCCAGGCGCAGATGATGAGCTGGGCGCGGGGCAGCGCACTCGACGCATCACGACGAAGATCCACGATGGCCACAAAACGACGAGCCGCCAGGAAGTCGTCAGCGCCGTCGATCGCGCGGACACCAGAAAGGTCTTCGCGCAGCTCCGGTACGACGACGCGGCCGGCGCGCACACGTTCGAGATGACCCGCGATTCGGTCACGATTGGCCGGGGCGGCATGGCGTATCACGCCGACGTCAAAATCGAGGCGTCGGTCGACGTCTCGCGCGAGCACGCGCGCATCCGTCGCGACCCGGCATCGGGCCGCTTCTTCCTCATCGATCTCAGCACGCTGGGGACGACGATCAACGGCCAGCGCGTGCCGCCGGGCTACGCAGAGGCCGACGGGGTCAAGCGCGAGAACGGCGTCGAGGTCCCGTTGAGCGACGGCGCGCGCATCGGCCTGGCCGACATCGTCTTCCTCCAGTTCCTCGCCCCGGGGCGCTCGTGACCGCCGCCGTCGCCCCGGTCGGATGACGCCCATGCATGTCCGTGCCGCTTTCAATTCTGCGGGCGCGAGCGATCCCGGACTGCAGCGCGAGATCAACGAAGACCGCTATCACGAAGATCCCATCCGCGGCCTGTTCATCGTCGTCGACGGGATCGGCGGCCAGGCCGCCGGCGAGAAAGCGGCAGAGACCGCGCTGTCGATGGTGCGCACCCGCCTCGAACGCGAGACCGGCCGGGTTGAAGACCGCGTCCGCGAAGCGATCGGCCTGGCCAACGATCAGATCTATCGGCTCGCCTCCAGCCGTCCAGAGTGGCGCGGCATGGCCTGCGTGCTCACCGTCGCCGTCGCCGGTGAGGGAGACGTCGTTATCGGCCACGTCGGCGACACACGTCTGTACAAGCTGCGCGCCGGCCGCGTGACGAAGCTGACCCGGGATCATTCGCCGGTTGGCGAGCGCGAAGACGCGGGTCAGTTGACGGAACGTGAAGCGATGCAGCACCCGCGTCGCAACGAGGTGTTCCGGGACGTCGGGTCCGAGGCGCGCCGGCCAGACGATGCGGGGTTCATCGACGTGGTGCGGCATCCGTTCGAAGCGGACGCCGCGCTGCTGCTCTGCAGCGACGGCCTCACCGATCAGGTCCCATCGGCTGCCATCGCACGGATCGTCGGCGAGTTCGCGGGACGTCCGCGCGAAGTCGTGCGCGCACTCGTGCAGGCAGCGAACGACGCCGGCGGGAAGGACAACGTCACGGCCGTGTATGTCGAGGGGCCGCGGTTCGCAACGGCAGAAGACACGCGCGATTTGCGCGCGCTGCGCGCCGAGCGCCGGTCCGCCGCGCCACGGGAACCGGAGAGCGCACCGTCACCATCGACGACGAGCGGCGCAGACACAAGACGAGAGCGATCTCAGCGTCTGCGCCGCTGGCGAATCGTCGCGATCGCCGCGCTTCTGCTGGCAGTAGCGGGGTTGGGTGTCTATGCGGAACGCGATCGGCTGCTGCAGCGCGCGACGGTCGTGGCGAAGCTCACGCCGACTCCGGTGACCGTGAACCCCGGGGAATCCATCAACGACGCAATCGCGCGGGCATCTGCTGGCGCTGAAGTCATCGTTGAGCCCGGAGAGTACCGCGAGCGCGTGCAGATGAAGAGCGGCGTTCGCGTCGTCAGCCGCCAACCGCGCGGCGCCGCCATCCGCCTGCCGGCCGGCGCATCGGAAACCGATGCCGCCGTCGTCGCGGCGGACGCGACCGGCGCAGAGTTCTCCGGGTTCCGAATCCTTGGCGATGCCGCGACGCCGCTTGGCATCGGTGTGCTGGTCCGGCACTCCGACGTGACGCTCAGCGACCTCGACATCACGGGGGCGCGAGGCGCGGCCGTCGAATACGCCGCGGGGCAGGGCGGCTCGATCGTCGCCAGCCGCCTGCACGACAACCCGGGCATTGCGATCGTGGTCCGCAACGGCGCGTCGCCGCGCATCGCTCACAACGCCTTCTTCGCGAACGCCACGTCCGAGCACGCGGCCGGCACGCTGCTCGTCGAAACCCAGGCTCATCCCTCGATCATCGCGAATACCTTCGTCGGCATCCGGCCCGAGTCCGTCGTCGTGCCCCCAACGGGCGATCTGGCGCATCTCGCGCGCAACAACTGGTTCATCCCGCCGTCAGCGCCGGAGCCGGCGGGACGCGGAGGACGGGGAGCACGCGGCCGCCGATGACCACCGTCTTTCGCGACATCGGGTCGTATCGGATCGTCCGGGAGATCGGCCACGGCGGCATGGCGACTGTGTTTCTCGCGGAAGACTCGCGCGAGCCGAGGCAGGTCGCTCTCAAGCTCGTGTCGATGGCTGCTGACCGCGAAGGCCGCGACATCCTTGACGCAGAGCGCTGGGGGACGAAGCTTCAGTCGCGGCTCGCGGATGCCTGCGGGCTGGTCCCGCGAGTGTACGAGGAGGGCGATCAGCCGCCGTACTACTTCATCGCGATGGAGTACATCGAGGGCGAGAACCTGTCCGATGTCATCGCGCGTGGTCCTGTCGAGCCGCTGGAAGCTGCCCGCATCGCGTCGGAGCTGAGCCGGTTTCTGGAAGCGGCTCACACGTTCAAGACGACCATCGACGGCCGCGAATTCTGGTCGCTCGTCCACGGCGACCTGAAGCCGCGCAACGTGCGGCTCGCGGCCGACGGCGACATCAAAGTGCTCGACTTCGGAATCGCGAAGGCGCTCTCGCTGAGCCGCAAGGTGACGCGGAACGACTTCGGGAGCATGCCGTACCTCTCGCCCGAGCGGCTCGATTCGACGGAGGTCGACGCGTACGCCGACCTGTGGGCGCTCGGCGTCATTCTGTACGAGCTGTTGAGCGGCGCGACGCCGTTTCACGCCGCTGACACGCGGCGCCTCGAACAGGAGATTCGCGCCGGCTATCGAAGCCATCCGTTGCCGTCCAGTTGTCCAAAGCCGCTGCAGGGCATCGTCGCCCGTCTGCTCGCGCCATCAGTGGCAGATCGGTACGACGCGGCTGCCGCGGTGCGCACCGATCTCGAACTGTTTCGCGAAGGCAAAGCGCCCCTCATCGAGGCGCAGGGACTATCGAACGCCATCGACGACGAAGCGACGCGGCGAACCGCCCGCCCCGTCGAGGGTGACCCGGAACGCACTCGTCGCACAGTGGACCCATCGAATTCGCCCGCCCCAGCCTCCGCGCCGGAGCCTGCAGCCGCATCGACCGCGACGACGCCGCCTCCGCCCGCGGCGCCTGCTGCCGCGACTGCGCGAAAACCCGCGCGCTCGCACCCGGTACGGACGCTGTTGCTGATTGCCGCGCTGCTGCTGGCTCTCAACGAGATGGCTGTTGGATTTCAGGCAGGTCGGGTCGCCGCGCGCGCGCAGACGCACGATCTCGATTCCATGGACGACGTCTGGAGCCAGTACGACGCGCTGTCGCATCGCAGTTATCTGAGGGTCGGCGTCGCCGGCCTCGAACAGACGATGGCGCAACGCGCGGCGGCGCTGGCCGACCAGGTGATTGCGAATTATCGCGGGCCGGATCCAACCGTCCGCGAGCGGCAATGGCGGGACGCGCAGGAGAACCTGCGGCGAGCGCTCGTCCTTCGGCCGCGAGATCGCTCGCTGCGGGCAAGCTTGCGGTATTGCGATGGCCACCTGCACCGAATCGACGGGGAAGCGGACGACGCGCGCCATCAGACGGCGGCCGCGAAGCAGCAGTTCACCGAAGCCGTAGCCGCGTTCCGTGAAGCTGCCGAACTGCGGCGCGGGTGGCCGGATCCCTTTCTCGGCCTGGCGCGGGTGTTCATCTACGGGCTGGACGACATCGACCGCGCCGCTGACGCGCTGAAAGAGGCGCAGTCGCTTGGCTACACGCCGGGCGACCGCGAGACCGCGCAGCTCGCCGACGGATATCGCGCGCGCGGCGATCGTTTCCGTCGCACCGCGCGGGAACTGACGGATCTCCCGCAGGAGACGGATTATCTGCAGCGCGCGTCGGATGCCTACAAGCAGGCGCGCGATCTTTACGGCCGCATCCCTGCGTATCCAGGGGCGGCGTTCAATCTGCGCCGAACCTCTCGCGCGGTCGACGACATTGACCGGCGTCTGGCCGACCGCACCGACGGGAGTACGACACCGGGTGACGTATGGCGGTAACGTACACGACCGCTGCGGCGCGGGCCGCCCGCACACGCGAAGCGAGCGTCGTCGATCGGTGGGAGATCGCGCTCGTCGGCGTCTCGGTGTTTGCGATCGTGCTCGTTCTCATGGCGTTCGTGCGCGCGGCCGACGAGCGAGGCGACGGCCACGCCGCAGGACCCCTGGTTCGCGTCAATGCCGTCGCGGACGCGAAGGCGCTGGAGCCAGCGCTGGGCCACGCGCTCTCAACCGCCGGCGACCAGCGCCTGGCGGCCCAGGCGATGTTCGCGTCTCTCGTCCAGGCGGACGGCCACCGTCGCAGCGTGCAAGACGTTCGCGTACTGGCCCGCGCACGAGTCGACGCCGCGGCGATCGATGCGACGCCCTCCGCCTCAGGGCTCCGGTCGCGACTCGAGGCAGAGCGCTCCCGCGCCGCCGACGCCAAGCGTGCGGCGCCCGCGTCGATTCCGGTTCTCACGCCGTCCGAGTTTGCGTCGGTGGAGCCGTACCTGACGGTGCGCTCCCGCGCGGACGTGCGCGGCGCGTTGATCATGTGGCTCGCGCTCTACGTCCTGGCCTTCCAGGCGGTCTCGATCAGCTGGCGCATCCGACGGACGGCCGGCGATCGTGTGCTGCTCTCGATCGCGCACCTCCTGACGGCTTTTGGTTTCGCGCTGATGGTGAGCCGGCCGGATCCGCTGCGCGAGTCCATTCTGTTCGCCCGATATGCCCAGGGCGTGATGGCCGGCCTGGCGCTGACCGCTGTCCTCTCCACGGTGAATCTGCGGACCGCCGTCGTGCGTCACCTCAGCTATCTGCCGCTCGCCGCGGCGTTCGCGCTGTCGATTGCGCTGCTCTTGTTCGGCAGCGGGCCCGGAGCGAGTCACGCACGCGTGAATCTCGGGCCCATTCAACCGATCGAAGCCATTCGCATTCTCCTGGCGCTGTTCCTCGCCGGGTACTTCGCTCGCAATTGGGAATTGCTGCGGGCGGTGCGTGCCGAATCAATCGGCGCGGTCGGGATCCCGCGATGGCTGCACGTGCCGCGGCCGCAGTACACGCTTCCGCTGCTGGTCGGTGTGGCGTGCGCGCTGATCCTGTTTTACCTGCAGCGTGATCTCGGCCCCGCGTTGATGCTGTCCGTTGCGTTTCTCGCCGCGTACGGTGTCGCTCGCGGCCGCGCGGGCCTGGTCGTGCTTGGCGCGGTGCTGCTGGCGGCTGGATTCGAGGCTGGATACCGCCTTGGCATTTCCGCAACCCTGGCCGATCGCGTCGCGATGTGGCAATCCCCGTGGGACAACTTCGTCGCCGGCGGCAACCAGGTCGCGCATGCGCTCTGGGCGATGTCGACGGGGCATCTGACGGGCACGGGCGTTGGGCTTGGCGACACTCGATACATTCCCGCCGGCTATACGGATCTCGTGCTCGCGTCGATGGGTGAGGAGTTCGGGTTTACCGGGCTCCTCGTCATCGCCGCGCTGTATGCCGCATTCATCGTGCGGACGTTTCGGATCGCCCGCCGCGCCTCGACCGATTACGGCTTCTTCCTGGCCCTCCTGCTCGGTCTGTTCATGGCGGTGCCGGTACTGCTGATGGCGAGCGGGACCATGGGCGTCGTCCCGTTGACGGGCGTCGTCACGCCGTTTCTCAGTTACGGCGGGTCCGCGATGGTGGCGAACTTCGCCGCGCTCGGGCTGCTCGCGGCGCTGCGCTCCGATTCGACGCCCGCCGCCGATTTATCGGCGTTCCGCGGATCGCTGCGGTGGCTGTACGGCGGCCTCACGGCAGCCGTAGCTGTGCTGCTCACGGTCGCCGCCGGCGTGCAACTCGTGCGGGCCGACGCGGTCGTCGTGCGTCCTCAGCTTGGGGTCCAGGCGGACGGTCTGCGGCGGTTCCAGGACAACCCGCGCGTGCTCGATCTCGTCCGCCGCATCCCGCGGGGCACGATCGTCGATCGCAACGGCCTGGCGCTCGCGTCGGACGACCCGGCGATCGTCCAGCACGCGTCCGCCGCTTACGCGCGAGCGGGTGTCGCCGTGACATCGACGTGCACCGACGTCGAGACGAGATGTTATCCGCTCGGCGGTCGTGCGTTCCATCTGCTGGGCGATGCAAGGTCTCGCGTCAATTGGAGCGCGTCGAATACCTCGTTCGTCGAGCGCGACGAGGAGGCCGCGTTGCGAGGGTTCGACGATCACGCCACGTCTGTTCCGGTCGAAGAGCCGGACGGCTCGACGGGTTCGGCGCTGCGGCGCGATTACCGCGCGCTCGTGCCGCTGCTCCGTCATCGCCACGATGCGGACGACCCGGCCGTGCGCGCCGCGCTGAATCCTCATCGCCAGTTGAAGCTGACGATCGACGCTCGCCTTCAGGCGCGCGTCGCCGCGATTGTCGCGGCCTATGCGCGGAAGTCGCCGTCAGGACACGCCGCGGCCGTCGTCATCGATCCGGCAAGTGGAGATCTTCTGGCGAGCGTGAGCTATCCGTGGCCGTCCGATGCCGCCTCGTCTGGCGGAGACACTGCGGGGGACGATGACGCGCTGCTCGATCGGGCGCGATACGGTTTCTACCCGCCGGGCTCTACGTTCAAGCTGGTCACCGCGGCAGCCGCGTTGTGCCGTGACCCGGGCGCGGAGTCCCAGACGTTCACCTGCAGCCGGCTGGCGGATGGCCGCGTCGGCGCTCGAATTCCCGGCTACACGAAACCGGTACGCGACGACGAGCGGGACCGCGCGCCGCACGGGAGCCTCGACATGCATCGCGCGCTGGTGGTGTCGTGCAACGCGTATTTCGCGCAGCTCGCCGTGCGCCTCGGCCCCCGCGCGATTCGTGACACGGCGCGCGCAGCGGGGATCGCGGTGTCGCGAAACGACTCTCTGGCGCGTGTTCGCGATACGTTGCCGCAGATCGGCTACGGACAGGGAGACGTGCTCGCGTCACCGCTGCGCATGGTGCGCGTCGCCGGTGCGATCGCCTCCGACGGCACGCTGCGCGAGACGCGAATCGTTGCCGGCGCGCCCGCGCCCGACGCGCATGCGTTCGCGCCTCCGCAGGTTGCCGCGCTGCTCGCGCGCGACATGCGGGACGTCGTTCTCGAAGGGACCGGTCGCTCGCTGCGCGGCGCGCGTGTCCCAATCGCCGGGAAAACCGGCACCGCGGAAGTCTCAGGCAAGCCGTCGCACTCGTGGTTTGTCGGCTTCGCACCCTATGGTCCGGCGGCACACCGGGTGGCCGTCGCCGTCATCTTCGAGAATGCCGGGTATGGCGCGACCGCAGCCGCGCCGGCGGCGGGCGAGATACTCGACGCGGCCGCGGCGCTCGGCCTGGCGCGTTGAAAGGACATACATGAACATCACGGGGAAAGCCAGACAGCTCGAACGCACGCTGACGCGCAGCGTGGAGGCGGCGATCGGAGAACTCGTCGGGCGTGAAGAAGCGACGCCGCTCGAAATCGTCCACGGCGTCCTCGACCGGGCCGAGCAGCAGGTGATCGAGATAGGACGTGGGCGCCGGGTGTTCCCGTTCAACCGCGTCACCGTGCAGATTGCCGGCGCCCGCGCGAAAGACGCGAAGGCGCGGGTCGAAGCCGTCCTCGCCGGACCACCATCGGTCGGCGACCGATTGCAGGAGCGTCTGCGCCATGCCGGGTGCACCGCGCCGCCGCCGGTGACGGTCAGGGCCGTGTTTGTCGCAGCTCCCGCAAGCGGGTGGGGCAATTCGCGGTTCAACGTCGTATTCGATCGGCTGGCAGAGGCGCCGTCAGGACCGCCGTCATTGCCGGCGCCAGCGGTCGCGCCGCGGCTCAGGTTGACCGTGATCAAAGGCCGCGCGGCCCAGCGCGTCTACGTCTTCAGCGGCGGGCGAATCGACATCGGCCGGCAGGTGGAGGTCGTCGACCGTCATCAGCGCGTGCTCCGCACGAACCACGTCGCGTTTTCTGAAGAGGCGGCCGACGAAAATCTCAGCATCTCACGTCGTCACGCCCACATCACCTTCGAGGATGGTGATGGCGCGTATCGCATCTGGGACGACCGCAGCGCGCGGGGCACGAGCATCGTCCGGGGCGGGCGCACCGTTCGCGTCCCCGCCAGTGCCCGGGGGACGCGTCTGCTGGCCGGCGACGAAATCGTCCTCGGCCGCGCGCGGCTGCGAGTGGCGATCGACTGACGGGGTCAGACCCCAGTCGTCTGTTTACGTACTTCGGGCGCGCGGGATCGACCGCAGGTGGCAAATTCTGCCAACCCAGCGGAATGGGGTCAGACCCCGGCGGTTGGGTTACACACTGCTACCATTGGGGGCATGGCCCTCGACGAACGCACGTTTTTTACGGATGAGCCAGAAACGCGGCAGGCGCGGTTCACCTGCCCGAAGTGCCGCCGCACGAACGACTACGCCGTGCGGTGGGTGAGACGGACGAAAAAGGACCGCCCGCCGGCCGGCGCCGACGAGCGCGACCGTGCGAAGTTCGCGAAACTTCGTGATTACATCCTGCGCCTGGACGACGAAGTGACGTGCCGGACGTGCGGGAAGAAGTTCGAGATCCCCTCGCAGCAATCGATGGTCTTCGTCGATCAGCTCTCGGGCCTTCCGAACGACGATGAGCTCGAGCGTGAGATCGCAGCCGCATCAGGGGAGCCGGAGACGCCGGCCGCGCCAAAGAAGCCGGACATCCCGGCGCGCTTCCGGCAGAGCTCGAGTAACTGGAAGTAGACGCCCCAATTCCCAACATCAACTCCCAAATCGCGGAATTAATGTCGACGCCTTTTCCGGGTGGGGAGTTGGGAGTTGGGGATTGGAAGTTCTCGGCGTCAGTTCGGCTTGCCAAGCCCGTGCGGCGCCCAGCCGCTGACGAGCAGCTTCGCCATCCGCGCGATCAGCAGTTCGCCCTCGTTCTCCGGCG
>JAICSD010000393.1 GCA_025937075.1 Vicinamibacteria bacterium
ACATCGGCCTCGTCGGGTTCCTCATGCACCTCGCGCGCGCCGTCGGCACGCGATCCGTGATCGTGTACGGCGGACGTGAACACCCGTCGCAATCAGGCTACCGTGCGAACACGAACCTGTTCACGACGCTGCCGTGTTCACCCTGCTGGTACTGGAATCACTGTCCTCACGACCGCGAGTGCATGCGGCGCATCACCGCCGGTGACGTCATCGCGGCTGCGCGCTCGATGCTGGGGCGCTGAACGCAGACGTGGTCGGTGGTCGGTGGTCGGAGCGCGCAACTTCAGTTGCGCGGTCGGCTATTTGAATAGATCGTCGAATGCCTTTTTGGCGCTCGACGCGGTGCCCGGCGTGGTGGCTGATTTCGTCTCGCGCTCGACGGTGCGGCGCGGCTCGAAGTGGGTGCACTCGTTCCGGGCGTCCTTCGGGGACACACGCGCGGAAATCGGCTTCTGGCACTCGAACGGCGCGCTCGTATCGAAGTGGCTGCACTGCGCGCACGTGTGCAGGTCGGCACCGCAGCGGGCGCAGGTACCCGTCGGGCTCCACGCGATCGCGGTCGTCAACTCGGCCCCGCACCGCGCGCATTTGATCACCTCGCGGAACCCGGGCATGTTGAAGGTCTTCGGCTGGATCGGCGGCTGCCCGCGCGGCGCGTACTCGCGCTTCGGCTGCTCGGGCCGCGTGCCCCGCGGTTGCTTCGGCCCCTCGTCCTGATAGCCGCGCTGACGATATTTGCGCTCTGACATGCTGTCGCGTGGATCAGCTTATCAGGAACTCCGCCCCTGCGGCTGGCGTATAGTCGTCGGTAGGAGAAGGCACCATGAACCGATCTGCCCTGCGCCGGCGTCAGGCGGTCCTGTTCCTGCCCTTGCTCGCCCTGTTCCTGACCGGCTGCGACATCGTCACCGCCGAATACCGGTCCGAAGAGAGCGCGGAGTGGCGCAAGACCTACCAATTGGATCCGAGCGGACGGCTCGAGATCGCCAATGTCAACGGGAAGATTGAGGTGCAGCCGTCGGACGGGAACGAGGTGGACGTCGTCGCGCTCAAGAAGGCCAAAGGCCCCTCGCCGGACGCAGCCAAAGCCGCGCTGCAGCGGATCAGCATCAACGAGAAGTCGTCCGCCTCGGCAATCACGATCGAGACGAAGATCGAGCGCGGAGGCGGGTTCATGAACGGCGGCAACCTTCAGGTGGACTATCGCGTGAAGGTACCCGCGGGTGCGGAGGTGAAGTTCACGAACGTGAACGGCGGCATCGATCTCACGGGCCTCAAGGGACGGATCGACGCGGAGACCACCAACGGCGGGGTGCACGCGCGCGATGTGGCGGGTACGATTCAGGCGAGCACGACGAACGGCGGCCTCGACGTCGACATCGCGCGGATGCCTGAGGGAGGCGTTCGGCTCGAGTGCACGAACGGCGGGATCAAGCTCCGGCTGCCGCGCGATGCGAAGGCGACGATTTCCGCGCGCATCACGAACGGCGGCATCAGCGCCGGCGATCTTCCGCTCGAGACCTCAGGTGAGCACAACCGGCGGCGGCTCGACGGCAAGCTGAACGGCGGAGGCCCGCGCATCGACCTCGAAGGCACGAACGGCGGGATCACGATCTCGTCGCGATAGCTACCCAGCTTTGCTGGTGACGCGCCGCTGGAGGAGGCCGAGCACGGCGGCTTCCGCGGCCGTCATCTTGCCGACCGCCCGCTCCGTCCGGCCAGCCGCCTTCGCAATCGTCCCGTCGAGATACGCGTCGATGACCGCCGGGTGGATGTAGCACTTGCGGCACACCGCCTTTGTGTTTCCGAGCTGTCGTGCGACGGCTTCGACGGCACTCACGATGTTCTTCTTCGCCTTCGCCTGCGAGGCGGCGGCGTCGCATTCGCGGAGCAGCTCCGAGGCGAGCACCGTACCCGCCCACGTCCGGAAATCCTTCGACGTGAAGTCCCGGCCCGTCGTGTCCTTCAAATAGGCGTTCACATCCGCCGATCCGACGTCGACGACGGCTCCCGTCTCGTCGAGATACTGGAACAGCTCCTGGCCGGGGAGATCGCGACACTGCTTGACGATTCGCGCAAGACGGCGATCGTCCAGCTCCAGCTCGTGATCGATGCCGCTCTTGCCGCGAAAGATGAAGCGGACCTTCGAGCCCGACACCTTCACGTGGCCATTGCGCATTGTCGTCAAGCCGAAGGAGTGGTTCGTGCGCGCGTACTCGTCGTTGCCGACGCGGATGAACGTCTTCTCGAGCAGGCGCACGACCGCGGCGAGAACTTTCTCGCGAGGCAGACCGCTGCGCCGCAGATCCGTTTCGATGCGCCGGCGAATGGCCGGAAGCGCGCGGCCGAACGCAGTCATGCGGCCGTACTTCGTCTCGTCGCGCACCTCGCGCCAGCGCGGATGGTAGCGGTACTGCTTGCGGCCACGGGCATCGCGACCGGTTGCCTGAAGATGCCCGCGCGGGTCGGGGCAGATCCACACGTCCGTCCAGGCGGGTGGAATCGCGAGCGTGCGAATGCGCTCGACGTCCGACCGATCCGTCACCGGACGCTTGTCGGCCCGCACAAAGCGAAAGCCCTTGCCCTTGCGCACTCGCCGCATTCCTGGCTTCTCGTCCGAACTGTAGTGCAGTCCTGCGGCGCGTGCGCTCTCCACCGCGTCTTTCGGCGGCGCGAACGTCAGCTTCTTGGCCATGAGCCCGTCCGTGCTACGATGAACTGCTCCCGCGAGTACAGCCATGAAATGTCCGAAGTGTGCCTCGACGCGCGTCTACCCGTCGCGGCTTCGCGGTGGACTCGAGCGGCTCCGGCAGAAGCTGACGGATCGTCAGCCGTACCGCTGCCACGAGTGCGGCTGGCGCCGCTGGCGCGACGTAGAGTTCCTGGGGCCCAATCCGGATGTCGCGCCCGACGATTTGCGCACCGGCCGCGGGGCCTCTCCGCTCTCCTCATCGGACGTCGATCAGCTCGATCCCGTGTAGGCACACTCGTCCCTGGCACTCTTCCGGGCTCGAAAATCGAGCCCGACCTCCCGCCTCCGCGCATCGCGCGACAGCAGGCAAGCCGCCTCCCGACCTCGGGCTGCAAGTCGCGCGCCGCCTACTTCATCTCGGGGAATCCTTCGCCGCCGAACTGCGTTCCAACGATGAGCTGAATGACCGCGTCGTAGCTTTCCACGCCGCGCTCGACGCGATTGGCCTTGAGATACCTATCGTAGGTCTCGCGCGCGGCGAAGCGCACCACGCGCGGCGTCCGCGCATAGCGATCGGCAATGGCCTGCAGATCGATGCGGGGTCCGGCCTCGAGCGTGCGCAGCATCGCGCGCTTGTCCTTCGCCGCCGAGAACGCGTGACCGAAGAGCCCGAGCCACGCGCTGTACTGCGCGCGCGCATTCGCGCGCGTACACGTCAGCCACGCGACGAAATTCGCTTCCGACTCGTCGGCGTAGCCTGCGAGATGCGCCCACTCGTGCGCAATCACGAACGGACGCTCCACATCGAGCAGATCCGGGGCGATCAGTGTTTCGAGGAAGAACGGATCCGTCATGCCCGCGATCGCGGCGGCGTGGAAGTAGCCCCCGAACAGCGTCTGCTTCGGCCGTCCGACGATGATCGGCGGAGTGCGGAGCGCGTGGAGCGAGCTCTCGAATGCGCCAGCCAGCGTATCGAGCGATTCGGGCGCGGCGTGCGCCGGCAGGTACAAGGCGTTGAGTTCGCCGACGACCCGCGCGCCGAACGCATCGGTGGCCGCGGACGTCAGCCGGTCTTCTTCGAACGCGACCTTGTCTTGTAGCGGCACGCGCCGATAGTTGAGGCCCCAGCACGCGAGAAACATGAGATACGCGGCGGCCGCGCCGGCGATCGCACGGGCAGATGCAGCAGCCAGGCCGCGGATCCAGCCAGCGCGCCGCACCGCGCGCAGGCACATCACGAGCAGCGCGGCGAGCGCGCCCGCGCAGGCGACATCGAACAGCGAGAACGGAATGAGGTTCGATGCGTTCGTCAGTGCGTGCTGCAGCGGCGGGTAAACGCCGTTCGAGTACCAGCGTTCGATGAGGCCGCGTGGAGCGGGAACGACAGCGGCAATCGCCGCCGCGGCGACAATGAACACGCGCCTCATCGCCTCAACAGTACGCCATGGGAACGTCGTTTGCACACCTCGGGCATGGAGGACACGCATGGCGCTGACGGATCGGCTCGTTCGCTGGGGTGGTGCGCGGCTCTCGCGCCGCATGACGCGCGCGATGCCCGTCCTTGGAGTCGTCGTCGCTGCCGCCACGCTGGGCGCGACGATGCGGCGCAAAGGGTTCTTCGGCGGCACGCTCGACACCGCATTCAATGCGGTGCCGTTCCTCGGCGCCGCGAAGAACGTCGTCG
>JAICSD010000325.1 GCA_025937075.1 Vicinamibacteria bacterium
CGCTCCAGCACGACCTCGGGCCTCGCCGCCCGGACCTCGCCGCTGCCATCGAACGTCGCGCGCAGCAGGCGATCGCCATCCTGAAAGAAGATCGCCTTTCCGTCAGCGCTCCAGGAGGGCGCGCGGCCGCCTGCGGACGAGACGACCAGTCGCCGCCCCTCGGCCCCCATGGGCCTCACGACGATCTGCCACGTGCCCGATTCATCGGACTCGAGCGCGAGCCAGCCGCCGTCGGGCGAGACTGCCGCCGCGCGTTCGTCGAAGGGGCCGTCCGCCAGCCAATCGATTCGTCCCGTGGATCTCGACAGGATGCCGACGATCGATCGTTCACCGGGCCGTACTCGTGTGATCGCGAGGCGTCCGTCAGATGCCGCGGAGGTGGGGAAGAGGTGTGCGTCGGCGGACGCAATGATCTGCGGCCCGCGGCCGTCGAGCGCATCGGCGGCGATCCGGAAGACTCCGTCCTTGCGCGCGTAGATGAGCTCGCGGCCATCCGCAGACCAGACGGGTGCGACGTTCACGCCGCCGTAGGTCACCCGCGCGAGCGTGCCGTTCGGGAGATCGGCAATCCATATGTCCGATCCCGAACCGTCCGCTACGACCCCTGCGGCGCGCCGGCCATCGGGCGCGATCGCAATCGATCGAAGCCGCCGCAGGCCGGCGACGGGCGTGCCGGGTGCATCCGCCCACATTGTTCCTTCAACAGGGTCGGGCTGTTCGAGCGCGATTGCCGTTCCGCCCCGGCTGACGGCAAACTGGGGCACTCCGGATGCCGGCGCGATCCGCTGCCACACCGAGTCCGATGCGCCGGTTGTCGCAAGCGTGCGCTCGTCGAACGTGATGGCCTCGATGTCAGCCCCGACCGATGCAAGCAGGTATCCGGGAGCGGAGGCGAATCCCCGCGTGACGCCATCCCGTACGATGCGGATTGCGCGCGACGGAAGGGCGAGCACCGCAAGCTCCGCTGACGCGCCGGGCAGCGGCGAGCCCGTGATGGTGAAGACGAGTCCGCTGCCGCCCGGAAGCCACGCCGGCCACGCATGGCGCACTTCGCCGCGGTCCAGCCGCGGAGACGTGAGCGGAATCGCCTCGCCTCCCTGATCGCTGACGATCGACAGGCCGCCGCCGGACGCGCCAGCGAACACGATACGGCCGTCGCTGCTCCAGTCGGCGCCGCCCGGATCAGGCGCCGTCGCGAGCGTGATCGCCGAGCCTCCCGCAACCGACACTTTCGCGAGCTTGCCGTTCGCAAAGAACCCGACCCATCGTCCGTCGGGCGAGAAAAACGGGGCCGCGGCACCATCCGTTCCGGCCAGGCGCACCGCATCGTCCCGCTCCAGCGGCCGAACGTAGAGCGCGCAGGACATCTGCGCCGCTGCGCATGAGGACCACGCGATGACGCGTCCATCTCTCGACACGGCAAACGCGGGCGCTCGTGTATCGAACCTGGTGCCCGATGGTGAACTCGCGCTGAATCGGACCATCGGCGGCACGTCCGCCGCCGGCGTTCGTGCGATGTGCCACAGCGCCGCGCCCGCAAGCGCGCCACAGACGATCGCGATGCTCCACGGCACCAGCTCCCGGGCAAGCGACGGCCGGACGCCGACGTCGGGTGGCCGCGGAGCAGGGGACTGATGCTGATGGACCACGAGCGGCGGCAGGAATCGATATCCGCGGCGATGCACGGTCTGGACGAATCGGGGGTTCTGCGGATCGTCTCCGAGTGCCTGCCGCAGGAAGCTGACCGCTTCCGCGAGCGATGTGTCCGTGACGTACGCGTCCTTCCACACCGACTCGTGCAGCTCCTGCCGGGAGACGACCTCGCCCGCACGGTTCAGGAGCAGCTCGAGTACGGACAGGACACGGGGCGGTAGTGGAATCTCGACTTCGTCGCGGAAGAGAAGCCGATTCTGCGCATCGAAGGCAAACGGGCCGAAGCGGACGATCCGCGGACGGGCCTCGATGACGGACGCTTCGAGCATTCAGTGGAATCGTAGGGCTTAAGAAGTCCTTAAGCAATGATTCGCGGCATCTTCAGGCGCCATTCAGGACAAGACCGGACTGCGCCGCCAACGATGGCGGGATGTCCCTCTTCGCGACGAAGCCCATCGAACAAATAGAAGCAGAACAGATTGGCGCGGGCGAGACCGTGCTCGCGCGGGTGCTGGGTCCCGGACAGCTCGTGATGCTCGGCGTCGGCGCGATCATCGGCACGGGGATTTTCGTCCTGACCGGGCAGGCGGCAGCCGCCAACGCGGGGCCGGCGATAGTCCTTTCGATGATCATCGCCGGCGTCACGAGCGTCCTGGCGGCGCTCTGCTATTCCGAGTTCGCGGCATCCGTGCCTGTCGCTGGCTCCGCCTACACCTACGCCTACGCGACGCTCGGCGAGCTCATCGCGTGGATCATCGGATGGGATCTGATCCTCGAATACGCGCTCGGGGCTGCGACGGTGGCGGTGGGCTGGTCCGGCAATCTGGTCACGCTCTTCGGGCAGCTCGGCATCCCGTTCCCCGCCGCGATCAGCGCCGCACCGGGGATCGTCGTCCCCGTGCCCGGCGGCCAGCCGGTGACCGCCGTCTTCAATGTGCCGGCGGTCCTCATCACGATCGCGGTGACGCTGCTGCTCATCAGAGGCGTGCGCGAGTCGGCAACGGTGAACGCAGTCATCGTCTTTCTCAAGATCGCCGTCCTCCTCGTCGTGATCGCCGCGGGCGCGATCTTCATCCAGCCGTCCAACTGGCACCCGTTCATCCCGCCGAATACCGGCCACTTCGGCGAGTTCGGGTGGAGCGGCGTGCTGCGCGGCGCTGGCGTGATCTTCTTCGCGTATATCGGCTTCGACGCCGTCTCGACGTCGGCGCAGGAGGCGCGGAATCCGCAGCGCGACATGCCGCGCGGCATCTTCGGATCCCTGGCCATCTGCACCATCCTGTTCGTGCTCGTCTCCGGCGTGATGGTCGGCGTCGTCCACTACCGCGAGATGCTGAATCAGGCCGCGCCGCTGGTCGTGGCGGTCGAAGCGGCGTCAACGCGCGCGGTGGGCACGCCGTGGGAGACGCTGATGGATGCCGTCAAGATCCTGGTGACGGTGGGCGCGCTCGCGGCGCTGAGCTCCGTGATGGTCGTGATGATGCTCGCACAGCCCAGGATCTTCCTCGCGATGTCGAGGGACGGGCTCCTGCCGGAATGGGCGGGCCGGGTGCATCCGCGATTCCGAACGCCTCACCTCTCCACGATCGCGACCGGCATCGTCGTCGCGCTCGCGGCCGGACTGACACCGATCGGCGCGCTGGGTGCACTTGTCAGCATCGGGACGCTGATGGCCTTCGTGATCGTCTCGATTGGTGTGATCGTGCTCCGGCGCACGCGCCCCGATCTGCCGCGGCCCTTCAGGATGCCGATGGTTCCGCTGCTACCCGCGCTCTCGGCGCTGGTCGCATTCGTGTTGATGCTGGGGCTGCCGCGCGCCACCTGGGAGCGGCTCGTGATCTGGATGTCGTTGGGGCTGCTCGTCTACGCCTTCTACGGCTCCCGCAGGAGCCGCCTCCGATGGCCGACTGAAGACTGCAGATTGAAGATTGAATTGCCGATTGACAATTGTTGATTGCGGATTGGATTGCCGATTGGCGATTTGATTGTCGATTGACCCTGGGCCATTCAATTGTCGGTTGACGATCGACAATTCAATTGACAATCGGCAATCAAGTCGTCGATCGCCAATCGTCGATCGCCAATTCAATCGGCAGTCTGCAATCTTCAGTCGGCAATCGATCAGCGGACGACCAGTTGCCCCTTCATGTCCTTGCACTTGGGGTCCTGGGTGAGGTTGCAGTAATAGTCGAACGTGCCGGACTGGTCGGCGCGGAATTCGAACGTGACCGTCTGACCCGAACCGGCGCGCTTCGCGATCCGGTAGCGATCGATCGTGATGCTGTGGGGGATGTCCTGCGCGCGGAACGTAATCTTGACGAGATCGTCGCGGTCCACCGTGATGGTCCGCGGCGCAAAAGCGTAATGGTCGCCGACAATCGAGAACTCGCGGGATCCCCCCTGCGGGTGGGCATCGAGGTGCGCGGCGGCCAGGACGAGGAGCAGCACTGACACACTCAGTCCCGCGAAGAGCGGCGCCGTCTTCTGCCAGCGTGCGCGCATGGGTCCCTCCTGTGAAAAAGGGGTAAGCCGGAGGCCACCCCTCTCCCTACTTAGACGCCGCGGGCTTGGGGACGGCCGGGCCAAGCTCAACCGTAAGCCGCGCTTACTCTTTCTGCGCCGGCTCCCGGTCCCGGCGGTCGCCGCCGTGACGGTGTCCCCGGCCGTGGCCGTGACGTTCGCGACGCTCTCCGCGTTCGCCACCCTGGCCGCCGTCGCCCGCGGAGGCCGCCTGCTGGCCCTCTTCCGGCGCGAGCAGCGCCTTCCGGCTGAGCCGAACCTTCCCCGAGGGATCGATGTTGATCACCTTGACCATCACCTGATCCCCTTCCTTCAACTCGTCCCGGACGTCTCTGACGCGATAGTGCGCGATCTCCGAGACGTGCAGCAGGCCGTCGACGCCGGGCATGATCTCGACGAACGCGCCGAAATCGGTGATGCGCTGCACCTTGCCCATGTACGTCTTGTTGAGCTCCGGCGTCGCCGTCAGCTCCTGGATGATCCCGATCGCCTTCTGCGCGGACGCTTCGTCCGCCGACGCCACGTTCACGCGCCCATCGTCCTCGACGTCGATCTTGACGCCCGTCCGCTCGATGATGCTGCGGATCATCTTGCCTCCCGGTCCGATGACATCGCGGATCTTGTCCACCGGAATCCGGATCGTGACGATGCGCGGGGCATACGAGGACACGTCCGCCCGCGGGCCCTTCAGCGTCTCTTCCATCTTGTCGAGGATGAAGAGCCGGCCGCGCAACGCCTGTTCGAGCGCTTTACGCATGATCTCGGTCGTAATGCCCGAGACCTTGATATCCATCTGGAGGGCCGTGATGCCGTCGCGCGTGCCGGTGACCTTGAAATCCATGTCGCCGTAGTGATCTTCGGCGCCCGCGATGTCCGACAGAATCGCGTAGCGGCCGCTGGTCTCGTCCATGATGAGCCCCATGGCGACCCCCGCGACCGGTGCTTTGAGCGGCACGCCGGCATCCATCATCGCCAGCGAGCCGCCGCAGACCGAGGCCATCGACGAGGAGCCGTTCGACTCGAGGATGTCGGAGACGATGCGCATGGTGTAAGGCCACTTATCGGCCTCAGGGAGCACAGCGGAGATCGCGCGTTCAGCGAGTGCGCCGTGGCCGATCTCTCGGCGGCCGACGCCGGTCATGCGGCCGGTCTCGCCGACCGAGAACGGCGGGAAGTTGTAGTGGAGCATGAAGCTCTTCCACGTCTCTC
>JAICSD010000493.1 GCA_025937075.1 Vicinamibacteria bacterium
CCGTCAGCAGCTGCCGGATGATGCGCGCACGCGTCGCGCCGATCGCAAGGCGCACGCCGAGCTCGCGGGCGCGCGCGCGACCTCGCGCAAGGAGGAGGCTCGCGACGTTCGCGCAGGCGACGAGCAGCACGGTCAGCGTGACCGCTGCCATCGTCCGAATCACCGGCAGCATCTGCGCGCGATCTTCGACCTGACCCCGCGAGCCCGGCAGCAGCCGAAGCCTCGGATAATCGGAGACCGGAAGCTGCGGGCGCGCCTCCGCGACCGTTCGCCCGAGCAGCACGTCCAGCGCCGCCTGCGCATCCTCGACCCTCTCACCCGGCTTGATGCGGCCCATCATCAGGACCCACCAGAAGTTGGGATCCGTGATCGGATCATCGTTCGGCACGACACGCGTCCGCAGCGCGAGTGGCACGTAGATGTCCGGATTGGTTCCCGTCTGGCCCGTGCCGTGAAAGGCCGCCGGCAGAACCCCGGCGATCGTGAACGGAACCGCATTGACCGAGAGGATGTGACCGACCGCGTCCGCAGGACGCGCGAAGTGGCGCGATGCGAACGCATGGCTGATGATACCGGCCGGCGGAGCGTCGACCCGGTCGTCCGCGGGACCGAGCGCTCGTCCTGCCGCCGAAGCGACGCCGAGCGTCTCGAAGTAGTTGCCCGAGACCGCGTGCGCCGTGCCCATCTCGCTGCCGCTGGCGATCGTGAGGTTCACGCTGTACAGATCTGCGAACGCAATCACGTCGACGAACTGCGATCCTTCCTTCCGGAATGCATCCAGGGCAGAAGAGGAAAACGAGGTGCTGTTCAAGCCATCGGCGGTCTGATCTCCCGTGCCGTTCAGCGAACGGAACGGGATCACCGGGCCCGAGAACCACTTCATGACGACGAGCGCGTCCGGATCGCGGACCGCGAGCTTCCGGAACAGCACGGCGTCGGCGAGACTGAATACCGCCGCGCTCGAGCCGATCCCGATGGCGAGCGACAGGACGGCGACAACGGTCAGCGCGGTCGACCGGCGCAGCATCCGCATGCCGTAGCGAATGTCCTGCGCGAGGCCATCGACCAGGGGAAAGCCCCACGTCGCGCGTGCGTCCTCTCGGAGCTTCGCCACGTTGCCGACGTCGATGGCGGCGCGGCGCCGCGCTTCCGTTTCGGACAGGCCGTCGTCCAGATAGGCCTGTACCTTCCATGCGACGTGCTGATCGAGCTCGCTCCGAAGCTGGTCATCCAGCGTACGCCGCCTCATCGCCGCAAGAAGATGCCGAGCGAACCGGAGTACTCCCATAGAAGTCCTATTGATCCGTGCTATCCGTGTTGCTCCGTGGCTTGCGTGGTCCGTGTTGTTCCGCGGCTCCCTCCATCCGCGTCACTCCGCGGCCGGCTTCATGACGCGGCCGATTGCGGCAACCAGCCGGTCGAAGCTCGATTCGGCCTCGCCGAGCGCGCGGCGGCCGGCGCGCGTCAGGCGGTAATAGCGCGCCCGGCGGTTTTTCGCCGAATGGCCCCACTCGGAGTGCACCAGGCCCTGAATCTGCAGCCGCTGGAGCGCGGGGTACAGCGAGCCCTCCTCCACGTGCAGCACGTCCGCAGAGACCTTCTTGATGTGCTGCGCGATACCATAGCCGTGCATGACGCCGATGGACAGCGTCTTGAGGATCAGCATGTCGAGCGTGCCGGGCAGCAGCTCCTGGCGGTTTCGCGATGGCCCCATAGGCAGTCTATGTGTCATAGCCTAGTCCGGACGGCGACGTGCCGTCAAGCAGCATGCCCGGGCCCGCCGCGGTCACAGCGAATCGAGCTCCGTTTCGACGCCTTCCGACATGACTTTGAGCGTCCTGTACGCGCGTCCGAGCGCGCGTGCGCCTTCCGTATCCATCAAGTAGTGCCGGCGGCGACGTCCGCCGCGCTGCGGCGTGGACGGACCGACGTACGAGACCACCATGCCCTTCTCTTCGAGCCGCTGCAGCGTCACGTACACCGCGCTCACCGAGACCTTGCGTCCTGTGCGGTCTTCGATGTGACGCCGGATCGCCGCGCCATACGCGCCGTTGCCGAGACGCAGCAGCGCCATCAGCACGATCTGTTCGAACTCGCCGATGGCGGCGGCGTAGTAGTCCTGGATATGTTTCACATCGTTTAGTATATGCCTGCCGATTTGGCTTGCCACAACCCGGCTGCCATGCTCATAATGAGCCCTTCACGGCCGCGGCTTCATCCCCCTTCAATCGTTCCTGTGACTTCCGCCGTGAGGCGGGAAGCTACGGAAGCGGAAGCTCCACGGCAGAAAGGAACGCAATGGGCTCCTCATCATCGAGCGAGGCACACCGGAATATTACCGACTGGGGCATGGCGATCCGAAACGTCAACGTCTCCGCGCAGCAGCAGGCGCCGCGCAAGGTCGTCGACGAATTCGGATCGCTGACATTCAACGAGGAGGTCCAGCGCGCGCGTCTGCCGAAGGACGTGTTCCGCGCGCTGCGCCGCTCGATCGCGCACGGCGAGTCCATCGATCCGTCCGTCGCGGACATCGTCGCCAGCGCGTTGAAGGACTGGGCCGTGGAGTACGGCGCGACGCACTACACGCACTGGTTCCAGCCGATGACGGGCATCACGGCGGAGAAGCACGATTCCTTCTTGAACCCGACGCCCGACGGCCGCGCGGTCGCGGAGTTCAGCGGCAAGGAGCTGGTGAAAGGCGAGCCCGATGCCTCCAGCTTCCCCTCGGGCGGCATGCGCTCCACCTTCGAGGCGCGCGGCTACACCGCGTGGGACCCGACCAGCCCGCCGTGGCTGCTCGTCACGCCGCAGGGGACGACGCTCGTCATCCCGACGGCGTTCGTGAGCTGGACCGGCGA
>JAICSD010000467.1 GCA_025937075.1 Vicinamibacteria bacterium
CGTAATAGGACAGCGCGCCGATCGCCGTCGTCCGAGGGAGTACCAGAAGCGGATCGCCTTTCACCAGTGCAGCGGCGTTGCGCCCGGCGATGAGACCGGACGCGGCGGACTCGACGTAGCCTTCGACGCCGGACATCTGTCCCGCAAAGAACAGATCGTCGCGCACGCGCGTCTGCCACGTCGGACGCAGGACCGTGGGTGAATTGACGTACGTGTTGCGGTGAATCATGCCGAACCGGACGAATTCCGCCGATTCGAGCCCGGGGATCAGGCGGAAAACGCTCGCCTGCTCGCCCCACTTCATCTGCGTCTGAAAGCCGACGAGGCTGAAGTGATCGCCGGCGATGTTGTCCTGCCGAAGCTGGACGACGGCGTATGGCTCGCGTCCCGTGCGCGGATCGGGCAGCCCGACGGGCTTCATCGGACCGAATCGCAGCGTGTCGACGCCGCGCACGGCCATCACCTCGATCGGAAGGCAGCCTTCGAAGAACTTCGCCTGATCGAAGTCGTGGAGCGGCGCCTTCTCCGCCGAGATGACGGCGTCGTAGAAGCGTCCGTACTCCTCGCGCGTGAAGGGGCAATTCAGATAATCCCCTTCCCCATCGTCTACGCCGCAGGCGGGTGAGGAATGGGTCTTCCGGCCGAAGCCGGAAGCCACAGGAGTATTGCGGCCCCAGCGCGACGCGCGAAAGACCTTCGTCCTGTCGATGCTCTCCGCAAGCACGATGGGGCTGATCGCGTCATAGAAATAGAGGTGATCGGATCCAACGAGCGCCGCGATCTCCGCGCTCAGCGCATCGGACGTGAGAGGGCCTGTCGCGATGATGACGGGGCCGTCCGCCGCTGAGGGAATCTCCGTCACCTCGGCGCGGACGACAGCGATCAGGGGATGAGTCGAGATCGCAGCGGTGACTCGCGCGCTGAACTGTTCGCGATCGACCGCGAGCGCCGCGCCCGCGGGGACGCGCGTCGCGTCCGCCGCGCGCATGACGATCGACCCGAGCCGCCGCATCTCCTGTTTTAGGAGGCCGACGGCGTTATCGAGCTTGTCGCCGCGAAACGAGTTGCTGCACACCAGCTCCGCGAGACCGTCCGTCTTGTGAACGGCCGTCGCGCGCACCGGCCGCATCTCATGCAGGATGACGGGGACGCCGCGGGAGGCAACCTGCCAGGCCGCTTCGCTGCCCGCAAGGCCGCCGCCGACGATGGTGACGCTGCGGCTGTCAATTCCCAACGTCCAACTCCCAACTACTCAAGCCGTCAGGTTATCAGAACCTTGGGAGTTGGGAATTGGAGTTGACCCGCGTCAGGCCGTCGCGAGCTCCGCCGACCGCACGTACTCGCAGTCCTCGTTGTTGCACACGAGCTGACGACCGTGGCGTTTCGTGATCTTCTCCACGAGGAATGGCGCGCCGCAATCCGGGCACTTCTCCGGGACCGGCTTGTTCCACAGGGTGAAATCGCAGTCCGGATAATTCGCGCAGCCGTAGAACACTTTGCCGCGCCGCGATTTGCGTTCGACGATGTCGCCGCCGTCCTTCGGGCAGAGGACGCCCGTGGATTTCTGCTTCACGTACTTGCAGGATGGATAGTTACTGCAGGCCGTGAACTCGCCGAAACGTCCCTGCTTGAGCACGAGGTTCGATCCGCACTTCGGACACTTCTCGTCCAGGATCCGATCGGGCTTGGCCGCGGTCACGCCCGCCTTCGTCGCGATCAGTTTGCGGGTCGTCTTGCACTCGGGGTATCCCGTGCAGGCGAGGAACTGGCCAAAGCGGCCGCGCTTGACGACCATCGGCTTGCCGCAGTTCTCGCACGTCTCTTCGATGTCCCCTTCGGCGCCGGGCTCGGGCGCTTCCAGCTCGCGCGTGTTCTCGCACTCGGGATACCCGCTGCACGCGAGGAACAGGCCGAACTTGCCCGCCTTGATCACCATCGGCTTGCCGCATTTGTCGCAGACGACCGGGGGGTTCGGCTCGACGCCCTCCTTGATGTTGGGCATCTCCTTCTCGGCGCGCCTCAAATCCTTCTTGAACTTCGCGTAGAAGCTCTCGAGGGTGCTCTCGTAATCGTTGTTCCCCTGTTCGATCTCGTCGAGCTGCTCTTCCAGCTTCGAGGTGTAGTCGGGGTCGAGGATGTCGTCGAACGCAGGGCTCAGCAGCTTCTCGACGAGCATCATGCCGAGCAGCGTCGGCTTGAAGCGCCCGTCAGTCTTGTTCACGTACTCGCGCGCCTGGATGACGGTGATGATCTGCGCGTAGGTGCTCGGGCGTCCGATGCCGTTCTCCTCGAGCGCCTTGACGAGCGTCGCCTCGCTGTAACGCGGCGGCGGCTGCGTGAACTTCTGCTCCGGCTTCAGGTCGCGAAGCGTCAGCTCGTCGCCTTCGGCGAGCGCCGGCAGCAGCCCTGCCGCATCCTCGTCGTCCGCAGAGGCGGCGTCGGGGCCTGGTCCGGTGCGCTCCTCGGCCGCGGGCTCCTGGTTGTACACCGCGAGCCAGCCCGCGAACTTCGGCACCGAACCTTTCACACGGAACAAATACTCACCGGCCTTGATGTCGACCGTTGTTTCGTCGAACGTCGCCGGCGGCATCTGCGACGCGACGAAGCGGTTCCAGATCAATTTGTACAGGGAGTACTGGTCCGGCGTGAGATGCGCGCGAACTGCGTCCGGCGGGTACTGCATCGACGTCGGACGGATCGCTTCGTGCGCATCCTGTGCGTCCGCCTTCGCGCGATAGTAGGTCGGCTTCTCTGGCACGTAGTCCGGCCCGAACGTGCCTCCGATGAACTGGCGCACGTCCGTCAGCGCCTGATCCGACACGCGCGTCGAGTCCGTGCGCATGTACGTGATGAGACCGATCGCCCCTTCGCCGGGCAGCTCGATCCCTTCGTACAGCTGCTGCGCGATCATCATCGTTTTCTTCACGGGGAAGCGCGAGGCCTGCTGCAGCTTGCTCGTGATGAACGGCGGAACCGCATTCCGGCGACGTTCGCGCGTGGTCACCGAGTCGACGATCCAGCGCACGCCTCGCAGATCGGCGAGGACGGCGTTCGCCTCTTCCTCGTTGCCGACCTCGATCGCCGCATCCCCCTTCTTCTGCAGGCGCGCGTCGAATTCCGGCGGCACCGGACCGGCGAGCCGGGCGGTGAGGTTCCAGTACTCCTCGGGGACGAACTTCTCGATCTCGCGCTCGCGGTCGCACACCAGCTTCAGCGCGACGGATTGCACGCGTCCGGCGCTCAGCCCGCGGCGGACCTTGTCCCAGAGCAGCGGGCTGATCTTGTAGCCAACGAGCCGGTCCAGGACGCGCCGCGCCTGCTGCGCGTCGACCATCTGCTTGTTGATGGTCGTCGGGTGCTCCATGGCCGCGAGCACCCCCTTCCTGGTGATC
>JAICSD010000560.1 GCA_025937075.1 Vicinamibacteria bacterium
ATCCTCATGGTGGACGCCGACGTCGACGGCGCGCACATCCGCACGCTGCTCCTCACCTTCCTCTTCCGGCAGATGCCGGAGCTGATCGATGCGGGCTACGTGTACCTGGCGCAGCCGCCCCTCTATCGCGTGGCGAAGGGGAAGGAAGAGTACTACGCGTACGACGAGAAGGAGCGCGAGGAGCTCACGCTGCGCCTGGGTGGACCGGAGGGCAAGAACTCGGTCAACATCCAGCGCTACAAGGGACTCGGCGAGATGAACCCGGAGCAGCTCTGGAAGACGACGATGGATCCGGAGACACGCACGCTCCTCAAGGTGAACATGGAGGACGCGGTAATGGCCGACCAGATCTTCCAGACACTGATGGGCGACGACGTCGAGCCGCGGCGCGAGTTCATCGAGAAGAACGCGAAGTTCGTCAGCAATCTCGACGTGTAGCTCCGTGTGGTTGAGCACGCACGCGACGGGCGCTCCCATCCACGGGGCGTCCGTTGTCGTTTGCGGCGGCGCACGTGACGTGGTGCGGTATCGGGACACGCGACAATTCATGGCTGGCGCGCCAAGCGAGCTCTTCTATACTTGAGGACCGCATGGCGCGCACGTGACACAGACCGTCGCGCCGCCACTCATCACGCCAAGGACAGACAACCGAATGAAACGAATCGCATCGCTCGTGACACTCGCACTCGCCGCCGCGACCGTTCCCACCATCGCGTCGGCACAGGGAGCGACGCCGGCCAGCACGACCATCGAGCTCGGAATCGACGCAGGGGTCGCGACGACCCTGGGCGGCGACTACCACATCACGACGGTGAGCATTCCGACGTCCTCAGTCCGCGCAGGCTTCTACATCAACGATCGCGTATCGTTCGAGCCAAGGCTCTCGCTCAACTCCGCGAACGGCGGTGGTGACCACGTGACGACGTACGACGCGGCGATCGGGGTGCTGCTCCACGGCCACGGCGAGCGAGTCGGTGCGGGGCTGTACGTACGGCCGTTCGCGGGAATCGCGGGCTACAGCGCCAGCGGGACTTCGAGCGAGACGCAGACGTACGTCGGTGGAGGGCTCGGTGTGTCCATCCCGTTCGCGCAGCGGATGGCGACGCGTCTGGAACTCGCATACCAGCACGGATTCAAGACAAACTTCATCGACGGCAACAACGTCCTGGCCGCGACGATCGGGTTGTCGTTCTTCAACCACTGAGATTGCAGGACGTGCACGGGCGCACCCGACGCCCGTGCACGAAAACGATGCGATTGGCGGGCGTGCGCTTTCTCGGGCGCACGCCCGTTCGCGTACTGTGGCGACGTGCAGTTCAACCCAACCCGCCGCGTCGCGGCAGGAGATCGCATGTCCCGTACTCGTACGCTCGCTGCGGCCGCACTCGCGGCCGCCATCACCTTCGCCGTGACGAGTGTCGCTCCGCTCGCGGCACAGTCCACCGCGACGGCTTCGCTGTCGGTAACAGGCAAGGTCGTCAATCCCATCTCGCTCGCAGTGACGGCTCCGCTCGACTTCGGCGGGATGTTCGTCGGAACGCCCAAGACAATCTCGCCGGACGGCACCG
>JAICSD010000509.1 GCA_025937075.1 Vicinamibacteria bacterium
AGCGCGAACCCGAGGACGACGAACGCGCGCCGGTCCGTCGTCGGGTGGCTCATGGCCGGAGCGTCAACGCGTGACGGCTACGACGATTGCCACCGTGCTCCCCAGGATCTGCGCCAGGCCGGTGATCATCGGGATCCAGTCGCGCTTCGGCGTACCGTCGCCCTCTGGCACGGTCACCACGCTGCCCGGACGCGGCTTGGGCATCCCGTCGGGGAAGAAGACGTGGCGTCGCACCGACTCGAGCTTCCCGCTGGGCTGCGTGACGAAGGCGTGATCCTCATCCGCCTTGGATGCCGGCCCGCCGGCCGCGTCGATGTAGTAGTCGATCCCCTTGCCGCGCACGTAGGCGACGGTGGATGGCGCGTTCACCGCGCCGCGGATCGTCACGGTTGCGTTGTACGGCGGGATGGTGATGTTGTCACCGTCGCGCAGGATCAGGTTGTCCGAGCTCTCGTAGCGTCGCAGCGCCGTGCTGAGCTCGACGCCGACACGCCCGATGTTGTTGTCCCGGCGGGCGAACACGATGCCGTCGGCATACGCCTCGTCGGTGAGGCCGCCCGCCCGCTTGATCAGGTCGGACAGACGCTCCGACTGGTTCGTGAGCGCGTACACGCCGGGGAACTTCACCTCGCCCAGCAGCGTGACGGTGCGCTGCAATCCCCAGCCCGGCTGCCGCATGATGAGCACGTTGTCGTACGGCTTGAGCGGAACGTTCGGCGCGCCTCCGGATGGCACCTGCATGCCCGGGGGCCCGACGTACTTGCCGTCGGGGCCGCGCTCGAAGATGTACGTCGAGTCCAGGGGCACGCGGATCGTCGTCGCCGTGCGCCCTCCGCTGCGATCATCGGGCAGACGCGCGATCTCCGCTTCCTTCAGATACGCCCCTTCCTGCACGCCGTCGGCGAGCAGGACGAGATCGCGCAACGTCATCCCGTCGCGGTAGAGCACGCGGCCGCTGCGGCGCACGGCGCCTCCGATGGAGACGAATCGCGTCGGGCGGAAGTTCGTGAGCGCGAAGACGTTGATGCGATCGTCTTCCTGCAAGGGGAAGTCGTTGACGACCGCACCGCTCGTATCGGCGAGGGTCGCGCGGAGCTGAACGCGCGCCGAGTCCGGACGCAGCCTCGTGACGAGGACTTCACCGAGGTACGTGTCTCCCTTGATCCCGGCACGACGCAGGGCCTGGCCGAGCGTCATGTTGGGCTCGAGTCCCTGCGCGCCGGGGAGATAGACGTTCCCCTCGACGTAGATCCGGTTGCGCACGCGCTCCGCCACCGCGAACACGCGCACCACGTCGCCGTTCTGGAGCGGGATGGTCCGTCCCGCCGAGCTGGCGAGCGAAGCGGAGGACACGTCGAGCGTGACGCGCTCGCGGCCGGTCGCCGTACGCTCCGAAGGTGGGAGGATGCGATCGATCAGCACGCGCTGCAGCGACGCATTCGCCTCGAAGCCACCCGCGTTGTTCAGCAAGTCGGCGAGCGTCTCGTTCGGGCCCACTTCGTAGGTCGCCGGGCGCGCGATCTGGCCGAGGATGCGCACGCGCGGGACGTGCACGGGCACGAACAGGACATCCCCCGTCTGGAGGCGCACGTCATGCGACGCGTCGCCGCGCACCAGATAGTCGTACACGTCGAGCGTGTCGACCGTGCGGCCACCGCGCCGTACCTCCACGTTGCGCAGCGAGCCGTTCGTGGTCGGGCCGCCCGACGCGTAGAGCGCGGTGAGTGCCGTCCCCGCGCTCGACACCAGATAGCTGCCCGGACGCCGCACCTCGCCCACGACGTAGATCTGGTTGGAGCGCAGCCGCGCGACGCTCACGGAGTAGCGCGTCGTGCCCTGGTTGTTCGCGCGCACGCCCGAGTACACACGCGAGAGGCGCGTGTAGAGCACGCGATCCAGCTCGCCGAGCGTCAGGTTGGCGACGGAGAGCTGCCCGACCTGCGGGATGACGATGAATCCCTCGCGAGTGACGGGAAGCTCGTAGCTCGCCTCGACGTCGCCGGTGAGGATGAGCACGAGGCGATCGCCGGGTCCGAGGCGATAGTTCGCGTCGACCGGGCCGGACAGCGTGGGCTCGAACACCGACGTCGAGCTGCGGAAGACGTCGAGCCCGAAGATGGTGTATCCGCTGTCGGCCAGCGTCTGCGCACTGTCCGCGCTGATGCCACGCACGCCGATGCGGACGTCGAACCGATTGTCGGGAGCGCGTACGGCGGCGGGGAGCTGTCCAGGAGGACAGGGGACCGGCGACAGCGCTTCGGAGCCGGTGATCTGGCCGCTCGGCCCGCCCGCCTGCGGCTGCCGCGTCGTGGGCGAGACGCCGGTGATCACCTGCCCGGGCAGCGTGTACTGGCCGGGCATCGTGTACTGGCCAGGCAGCTGGGTCGACGACGGATTGGTCGAATCCCCGCCGTTGGTCGATTGCTGGCCCCCGTTCTGGGATCCTCCCGTCCGTGTCGCGTCGCGTCCTGCTCGGCTTCCCGTGTCGGAGAGCGCGCCGGGGCCCTGCAGACGCGGATTCTGGTACGGGTTCTGGTACGGGTTGGGATACCCGTTCTGGTTCCGATTATAGGATGGGTCGTACAC
>JAICSD010000351.1 GCA_025937075.1 Vicinamibacteria bacterium
CTTCCTTGAACTCGCGGCGCCCGACCTCTCCCTGCCGCAGACCGATCGCGTAGATCGCCGTCTCCGATCGCTTCGCCAGGTCGAGCACTTCATCGAACTCGATCAGGCTCGACGTGTCGTCGCCGTCCGACAGCAGCACGATCGCTTGCCGCCTGATGTCCGACGTGGACTCCGCTTTCGTCTTGCGCAGTTCCTTCAGAGAAATGTAGATGGCGTTGTACAGCGACGTCGACCCGTTCGCCGTCGTCGCGCGGATGGCCTTTTCGAGCGCCGCGCCGTCGCCCGTGAACGGCGCGAGGATCCGCACCTGGCTGTCGAAGTCGATGATCTCCGCCTGATCCTCCTTGTGGAGCTGGCGCGCGAATCCGATCGCCGCTTCCTGCGCGATCGGCATCCGCTCCTCCATGCTGGCGCTGGTATCGAGGAGGAGCGCCAGCGAGATCGGCTGCTGCGTCCGCGAAAAGAAGGTCAGGTTCTGCCGGACGCCGTCTTCGTAGACGTCGAAATCCTCCTGATTGAGATCCGTGACGTACTTGTTGGTGCCGTCCGTCACCGTGACGTTCAGCGAGACGACATCCACGCCGACTCGGAACCGCTGCTGAGCCCCGAGTGCGACGGCCATCGAGGCCGCCAGGACAAACCCGAATCCGATGCGCCGAATCATTTTCCGCCGCCCGTCCCCGTGCGCGTCCGCGCACGTACCGTCAGACCTGGACGCGAGACCGAGACGGATACCTTCTCAGGTGGAATCAGCGTTTCCGGCCTTGCGTAGGTCACGACATATTGATTGATCAACTCGTCGGCGACCTGTTTCATCTTGCCCGGGATGCCGGTCGACGCCAGCACTTGATCTCGGCGTCCGCCGGTTCGTTCGGTTCCTTCCGCAACCACCTGGTTCCGGTTGCGGACTTCATCCGCCGCATCCCCGGACGGCTGACCCAGTGACACGACGTGCAGTGCCGCGTGGCTCTTGTCGAGCTCGGCGAGGACCTGCTGGTAGTAGCGGTTGCTGAACTCGACGTCCTCCAGCATCAGCACGACGATCACCGGCCTCTTTGCCTCGCGCTTCTGCAGGCCTCGCGACGCCTCGACGATTGCGTCCATGAGATACGCACCGGATCCCGGGCGCGCGAAGATCCGGCTGATGCCGTCCTCGAGCTTTTTCGTGTCGGTCGTGTACTCGACGGCGATCACGGGGCGCTCTCCGAACGTGATCAGCGCGATCTCGCCCTTTCCCGACAACGCACGGACGAAATTCTTGAGGCCATCGCGGAACATCGAAACGTCCTGCGCCAGCGCCTGGCTGTCGTCGACGAGGAGCGCCACCGTGAGCGGCTCGGTCGCCGGTTCGGCCTTGAGGACCTCGCGCGCGACGTTGTCCTCACGCACGGTGAAATCCGCCGCTGTGAGGCCGCTGACCGGCTCTCCCTTTCCGTTGAGGACACTGGCGTAGATTTCCGTCGGCTTTGCCTGGGCCGAGGCCGGCACCGGAACCAGAGATGCGGCAGCCAGCGCAAGGACCGCGATGAAAGGCTTCATCATGTCTGCTCTCGAGGAGGGCTGGAGCGCCAACCTCCTGCGAGTATAGTCCAAAATCATTGCAAGGATGGGAGTTGCGCGTCCTGCGGGAACCCATGGCGCCTGCCGCGGTATGCTTGGTATGACGCCCCGTGCGCATGGTCTACCTTGCCTGGATCGCCCCCGTCCTGCTGCTCGCCGGCGTCGGGCTCGTGCTGCTCTCACGCGGGCGCCGCACGGAGCGCGGCAACCGCATCGTCCTGTTGGCCCTGGGGGGAAGCGCGATCGTCCTGGTCCTGCTCACGCTCCTCGCGTTCAACCGACACATGGCACGGCGCGCGACGCCGGCGTCGGAGACGAAACCGGCGAACTGCGACACGCCGCCCGCTCAGGCTCCTCCGCCGAAGCAGGCGTCCACCTCGTCATCTCCACCCGATTTCGTCACGTTCGCCTCGTGCGGCCCGGGCGGCACGCCGAAGTCCCCAGCCCGGGAGCCGGCCGCCACAGAGCGTTGCTGGCCGACGAGAAACCCAAATCCTCGTCGCGTGAAATGATGCGCGAGCTGGGCGGCCTCGGGACGCTTGGGATCGCCTTCGTCCTGGCGATTGCCATCGGAGCGATCGCGGGTTACTTCCTCGATGAGTGGCTGGGTACGCGCTGGATCAAGTTCGTCGGCTTTCTCGTCGGCGTTGCCGCCGCCATCGTGAACGTCTACCGCACCGCGACCCGCTACATTAAGTAGACTGTCGGTTTCCTCGAGTGGTGAACCAGTCCACTGCGGTCCTGAACCGCCTGCAGACGACGGCTGCGCTCTGCTGCGCCGCGATGATCGTGATTGCGCTGGTGCTGTCGCACGGGCGGCCGCGGCCTGCTGTCGGCGTGCTGGGCGGCGGCATCCTGGCCGGAGTCAGCCTGGTGGGGATCCGCAGCGGGATTGGCGGCATGCTGGATGGCTCGGGTGCGGGATCGCGGCGGCGCAGCCTGTGGATAGCGGCGAAGGTACTGGGCCGGTACGCTTTACTCGCTCTTCTGGCGTACGTTATGATTGCGCGTTTGCGCCTGCATCCGTTGGGCCTGTTGGCGGGCGCGTCCTCGGTTGTGGCGGCGGCTGCCATCGAAGCCGGGCGCCTTCTCTCGAAGAAGCAGTGACGTACGACCAGTAGGGGCGGGTCTCCTGCACCGACCTCGGCGCGCCAGCGGCGCGCCCCGGCACGCAGGATTGCGATCTATACGGAATGCAGAAGCTCGAACACCCCCTGTGGATCGTGCAGGCCGTCAATGCGCTGCTCGGTCCGCCCGTTGCGGCTGCCCTCGCGCCGCTCGGCTTTCATTTCGAACCCGGCAAGGTCATTCCCGACTATCTCGTGATGTGCATGCTGATCGTGGCGGCCATCACGATCCTGTGCGCGATCATGCGCTCGCGCCTGAGCGTCGAGCACCCCGGCAAGCTCCAGATCGTCCTCGAGGACGGTGTCCTCGCCTTCCGCGGCATGCTCGACGAGTGGATCGGTCCCAAAGGTCGCAATTATCTGCCGCTGATGACGACGTTGGGCGTGTTCATCCTGCTGGCGAACTACGCGGGGCTGGTGCCCGGCCTGATGTCGCCGACGAGCAGCATCAACGTGACGCTCGGCTGCGCGCTCACGACGTGGACCTACTATCACTACCAGGGCATTCGCGAGCAGGGGCTGATCAAGTACATCCTGCACTTCGGCGCGCCGCCCGGATCGCCGCTGATCATGTTCCCGATCATGTTCGTCATCGAGCTGATCAGCCACTTCTCGCGCATTCTGTCGCTCTCGCTCCGGCTGTTCGGCAACATCTTCGGCGAGGAACTGTTGATTCTGATTCTCGGGAGCATCGTGCCGTTCATCGTGCCGATCCCGATGATGTTCCTCGGTCTGATCACGGGAGGCCTGCAGGCTTTCATATTCGTGCTGCTCTCCATCATCTATCTGCAGGGGGCCGTGGCGGTGGAGCACGCGGAAGACGCGCACGGGCACGACGCGCCGCACGGGCGGCATGCGCCGGCCGCAGCGTAACCGGTTTCTTAGCGAGGAGGCTTTGGTCGTGAGTAAACGGAGTGTTTTGACAGCGGCGTTCATCCTGATTGGCGGAGTGTTCAGTCCCTTGCTGGCGCAGGGGACCGCCGGAGCGGTTGCGGATCACGCGGAGATCGTCCGCTGGTCGATCATCACCGCAGGGTTCGCGCTCGGGTTCGCGGCGGGCTTCGGCGCGCTCGGGCAGGGACGCGCGATCGCCTCGGCGGTCGAGGCCATCGCCCGCAATCCCAGCGCGTCGGGCGACATCCGCGGCGCGCTCATCCTCGGCCTCGTGCTGATCGAGTCGCTCGTCATCTACGTGCTGGCGATTTCGCTCATCCTCTTCTTCGTCCCTCCGTTCGGAAGCTAGGGCCGCGGACGACGCGGACAACGCGGAATGCTGCTGTAGGGCACCCCTTCAGGGATGCCTCGGTGAAGATTGCCTCTCTTCGGGCTACCAGGCTGCTCCAAACAGCAGCCTGGAATGTCGAATGACGAATGCTGATCGATTTTCGGCATTCGGCATTCGACATTCTGCATTGACAGGGTTTTTGACTACCCTCGACGTCCTCCTGCTCCTGATGACCCTCATCTGGGGCACCAACTACGCCATCGTCAAAGCCGCGTTCGCCGAGATGAATCCGCAGGCGTTCAACGCGCTGCGGCTGCTCGGCGGCTCGGCCATGATGCTCGCGATGATGAGCGCCGTGCGGCGGACACGGTTCTCGGACGCGGGTAACGGCATCGCGAGCGTGTTCCATACGCCGGCGGCGATGACGCGGCGAGACTGGCTCGGCATCATCGCGCTCGGGATCGTCGGCCACTGCGTCTATCAGTACCTGTTCATCGGCGGGCTCGCGCGCACGAGCGTGGCGAACAGCTCGCTGCTGCTCGCGATGACGCCCGTGCTGATCGCCGTCGCAGGCGCGATCAGCGGACGCGAGCGGATCCGGGCCGTTCACTGGGCGGGCACGCTGTTGTCGCTCGTGGGCATCTACATCATCGTCGGACGCGGCGCGCATCTCGGGGGCGCATCTTTCCGCGGCGACCTGATGATGTCGGGCGCGGTCGTCTGCTGGGCGGCCTACACGATAGGCGCGCGCCCGCTGATGAAGCGGCATTCGCCGCTCGCGGTCACCGGGCTGTCGATGGCAGTGGGGACGGCGCTCTATCTTCCAAGCGCGATGCCGTCGCTCGCGCGTGTGTCGTGGAGCGCTGTCGGCCCGCACACGTGGGCGGCGCTCGTGTACTCCGCGGTGTTCTCCCTGTGCGTCGCCTACACGATCTGGTACGCGGCGGTGCGCGAGATCGGCAGCGCGCGAACGTCCGTCTATTCGAACGTCGTTCCGATCGTCGCGATGCTCACCGCCGTCGTGTGGCTGGGCGAGCCGCTCAGCGCGTCGAAGATCGTCGGCGCGGCGGCCGTGCTGCTGGGGGTTGCGCTGACGCGCAC
>JAICSD010000405.1 GCA_025937075.1 Vicinamibacteria bacterium
ACGACGCGGACGACGCGGACTATCCAGTTAAACGGCCCGGAGATTGGAATGCAGAGAGTCTTGGGGACATTGCTCGCGCTCGTGCTGCTTGGCGGACTGACGTCCGCGCAGACGCGTCCCAAGACGCTCGACATCTACATCGTCGATACCGAGGGAGGCAAAGCCGCGCTGTTCGTGGCGCCGGGCGGCGAGACGGTGCTCATCGACAGCGGCAATCCGGGCGGACGTGATACCGACCGCCTCATGGCGGCCATCTCCGATGCGGGCGTGAAGCAGATCGATTACCTCATCACCACCCACTACCACATCGATCACGTCGGCGGGATGGAAGCGCTGGCATCGAAGATTCCCATCAGGCATTACCTGGATCATGGACCGACCGTCGAGGAGCACGAGCAGGTCGCCGGATTCCAGCAGATGTACGCGGGGTTGTACGGGAAGGCGTCGCATACGGTCGTGAAGCCGGGAGACAAGGTCCCCGTAGCCGGACTCGACTGGCGCATCGTGACCGCTGGCGGGCATGCGCTGAAGACGGCGCTTCCCGGCGGCGGCAAGGCGAATCCTTTCTGTGCGGAGTTCAAGCCGCGTGAGAACCTGCGGGATCCGGAGAACGGACAATCCGTCGGCAGCGTGATCACCTATGGAAAGTTCCGCGCGATCGACCTCGGCGATCTGCTGTGGAACAACGAGTTCGATCTGATGTGTCCGAACAACCCAATCGGACAGGTGGATTTGTACCTGGTCTCACATCATGGGACGGATCCGTCCGGATCCACCGCGCTCGTGCACGCGATCGCGCCGCGCGTCGCGATCATGCAGAACGGGATGAGGAAGGGCGGCACGTTGCAGACGTACCAGACGCTGCGTTCCGCGCCGCGCATCGAGGACATCTGGCAGCTGCACTGGTCGTACAACGGCGGCATCGAGTACAACCCCGCGGGCGTGTTCATCGCGAACATCGACGACCCGCAGACGATCGCGAACGTGCTGACGTCGCCTCCGCCGTCACGCGGCGGAGGTCCTGGCGGGCCTCCGCCGGGAGCCGCGGTCCCAAATGGCGGCGCGGCGCCCGCTCCGGCAGCAGGGCAGCAGCCTGCACCAGGGCCGGGGCAACCCGCAGCCGGACGCGGGCCGGGAGGAGGCCGCGGCGGTCATACGGGACCGGCGTTCCTGATCAAGGTGTCGGCGCAGGCGGACGGGACGTTCACGGTCACGAACACGCGGAATGACTTCAGCAAGACTTATCGGTGATCGCGGCGCTGCGTCAATGACGAACGACGAAAGACGAACGACGAATACACGCTTGATCCGTCATCGGCTGGCCTGCTGGTTGCTCGCTTTCTTCGGTTGCGGAGGATTGGTGTTCGCGCAGACGCCGCCCGCGCAGCCAGCCGGGCGCGGCAGCAGCCTCAACATGGTTCCGCAGGAGGTGCCGCTGTGGGAGCACGGCGCTCCCGGCGCGCTGGGCGACAGCGACGCGGACAAACCGACGATCACGATCTACCGCGCGTCCCGAAATCCGGTTGGCACAGCGGTCATCGTGGCGCCGGGCGGCGGATACAGCTCGCTCGCGATGGACCACGAAGGGCGGCAGGTCGCGTCGTGGTTCAACGCGATGGGCATCAGCGCATTCGTGCTGAAATACCGGCTCGGGCCGCGCTATCACCATCCGATCGAGCTCGGCGACGCGCAGCGCGCGATCCGGTTCGTCAGGTCGCGTGCGCAGGAGTTCGGCGTCCCGACCGATCGGATAGGGATGATGGGATTCTCCGCCGGCGGCCATCTCACCGCCACTGCCGGGACGTACTTCGATGCGGGGAAGCCAGACGCCGCCGATCCGATCGATCGCGTCAGCAGCCGGCCCGATTTTCTGATTCTCGGCTATCCGGTCATCTCGTTCGATCCGGCGATCGCGCACGCTGGTTCTGTGCGGAACCTGCTCGGTGACAAACCGGATCCGAAGTTGATCGAGGATCTTTCCGACGAACTGCGCGTCACCCCACGGACGCCGCCCACGTTCCTGTTTCACACGACATCGGATCCCGGCGTGCCGGTCGAGAACAGTGTCCGCTTCTATCTCGCGCTCGTGAAGGCGAAGGTGCCAGCAGAGATGCACCTGTTCGCAAACGGCCCGCACGGCGTCGGCCTCGCGCTCGGCGATCCGGAGTTGAGCCTGTGGCCCACGCTCCTGACCAATTGGCTTCGCGCGCGCGGATTGCTCACGCCACCGCAAAGTTCGCGGCACTGAAGTGCCGCGATTCGTGGCCAATCCACGCGAGGTGTCCATGGGACGTCGAGTCGCCCTGTCCGTCGTTGCTCTGACCATATCCGGACTGTTGGGGCAGGCGCAGGCGCCGCCGCAGGGCGGCGGACGCCAGGGGCGCGGCTTCAATCAGGACAATTCCCAGGCGGACTTCTCGCCGAAGGCGCCCGTCAAGGCGCGCACGCCGGAGGAAGAGGCGAAGAGCTTCATCCTTCCGGCCGGCTATCGGCTGGAGCTCGTCGCCGCCGATCCCGACATCAACAATCCCGCCGTGCTCGAATGGGACGGTGACGGACGCATGTACGTGTCGGAGTTCCGCAGCTACATGCTCGACGCGGACGCCACGGGTGAGCACGAGCCGACCAACCGCATCAGCCGCTGGGAGAGCACGCGCGGCGACGGCGTGTACGACAAGCACACCGTCTTCGTCGATCACGTGATGTTCCCGCGCATGATCCTCGCGCTCGATCGCAACTGCATTCTCACCAACGAGACCCATTCGGACGACGTCCTGAAGTTCTGCGACACGAACGACGACGGGGTCGCCGACACGCGCGAGGTGTTCTACACGGGCGTCGGCGTCGGGCGCGATGGGAACGTCGAGCACGAGCAGAGCGGCTTCATCTGGGGCCTCGACAACTGGATCTACAGCACCTACAACGCCTTCCGCTTCCGGTGGACGCCAGGCGGAATTCTGCGCGAGCCGACCGCGCCCAACGGCGCCTCGTGGGGCCTCACGCAGGATGACGATGGCAAGATGTGGTTCATCAATGCGGGCGCCGAGCGCGGCCCCGTCAATTTTCAGTTCCCGATCCAGTATGGCGCGTTCACGTGGGCGGACGGATTCGAGCCGAACTTCGACATCGTGTGGCCTGCGCCCACGATTGCGGACATGCAGGGCGGCATGATGCGCGTGCGCCAGCCAATCGGCTCGCTCAACCACTTCACCGCCACCGCCGGCGCGGACGTCGTCCGCGGCGATCGCGTCCCGGAGGATCTGCGCGGCGATCTGCTCTTCACCGAACCGGTTGGACGGCTGGTACGGCGCGCGAAGATCGTGAAGACGGAAGGGCTCACGCAGCTCCGGAACGCTTATCCGGGATCGGAGTTCGTCCTCTCCACCGATCCGCTGTTCCGGCCCGTGAACATGAAAACGGGGCCCGACGGCAGCGTCTACATCACCGACATGTACCACGGGATCATCCAGGAGGCGCAGTGGACGCCGCGCGGCTCGTACCTGCGCGCGAAGATCGAGCAGTATCAGCTCGACAGGATCACGAGCTACGGACGCGTGTGGCGGCTCCGCTTCGACGGACGCGCCGAGGTGCCCGCGATCGGATCGAGCTCCGCACATGCGGCCGTCCCCGCCATCGCGCTCGACACGACGAGGCCGCACATGCTCGAGGAAACAGCGGCGCAGCTCGTGACGCATCTGAATCACCCGAACGGCTGGTGGCGGGACATGGCGCAGCGGCTGCTCGTCCTGAAGCAGGATCGCTCCGTCGTTCCCGCGCTGCAGGAAATCGTTCGCACGTCCGACAACCTCGTCGCCCGGTTCCACGCGCTCTGGACGCTCGAAGCGCTTGGCGCGCTCGACGCGGGGCTCGTCCGACAGGCGCTGAAGGACGCGGATCCGCGCATGCGCGTGCAGGCGATTCGCGCGAGCGAGACACTCTACAAGGCGGGCGATCGCTCGTTCGCGGACGACTATGCCGCGGCCGCGAAGGACACGGACGCCGACGTCGCGATACAGGCGCTGCTGACGCTCAACCTGCTCAAAGTGAAGGATGCGTCATCCATTATCGAGTCCACCATCGCGTCGAACACGGCGAAGGGGATTCAGGAGATCGGCCATTTCCTGCTGACGCCCGCGCCCGTGCTCACGACGGCCGCGGCTCGGTGGTCGCCGGAGGAACAGCAGACGATTCAGCGCGGACAGACGATCTACACGGAGCTCTGCGGC
>JAICSD010000448.1 GCA_025937075.1 Vicinamibacteria bacterium
GATCGAGGCCGGCGGGTCCGCGCCTGCAACGACGACCCTGGCGTGCGGCACACGCTCGCGGACGAGCGGCAGGATGCCGCGCACGAGCCGCAGCACGGCGTGCACGTTCGGGTAGTAACTCATGAGGCCGGTGAACAGGAGGAGCCCGTCCTGGCGTTGCGCGTCGTATCGCGGTGAGTACTTCTCGAGATCGATGCCGTTGGGAACCACCGCGACTTCCGCGCCGGGCGCGAACCGCCGCAGCACATCACGATCGCGACTGGAGGTGGCGCAGACGATGTCGAACCGCTTCACGTGCGCGCGCTCTTCGCGTCGGGTGAGCGCCGCCTGGGCACGGAAGTGCGCGCGGCGCCATCGCTCCGGCGCGGTTCGGGCGGCACGCGCCAGATTGTCGTGCTCGACATTGTGGGTATCGCCGATGAGCGGCATGCGCTTCGGCAGGCGATAGCAGCCGAGCATCACCGTCGAGAAATACGCGACGTCGAACGACGCCGCATCCACCGCGCGATCCATCAACCGCTGAAGCGCGGCGACTCGCAGCCGCCTGAAATCGCTGCGGCCGGTGGCCAGGTACGCGGCCGACCGCAGCGCCTTGCGCGTCCGCGTCCGATCCCCTGGTGCGAAATGCACGCCGCGCGGATCGAGGCCGGTGTGCTCCAGCAGCAGGGTTCGGTCCGCGTTCGTGCCGAGCGAGAGCACGGTGACGTCGTGGCGCTTCATCGTCTCGGTGAGGACGTGATAGTGCCGCCGCGACGGCCCGATGTCCGGCGGGAACGGCGGCGCGTGAAAGACCATCACGATGTTCATCGCGCCAATCCTCGAGCGGGCGACGCGGCAAGCGTGCTGTAGATGGACAACACGCGCGCGGCCCGCTGATCCGGGGTGAACCGGGATGCGGCATCTTTCGCACCCGCTGCCAGCCGCGACGCGAGATCGGGGAAGGCCAGCAGCTTGACGAGCGCCGCCGCGAGAGCGCCGGCATCATCGGGCGGCACCAGCGCCGCGCTCCGCGCGTCGACGATTTCGGGAACGCCTCCCACCGTCGTGGCGACGATCGGCTTCCCGGCGGCCATCGCTTCCAGCAGGACGTTGGGAGAGCCCTCGCTTCGCGACGGCAGCACGAACACGTCGGCGGCCGCATAGTAGGGCTGGAGATCTGGCCTGTGCCCGTCGAATCGGGCACGCACGCCGCGCCGCCTCGCCTGTCGCTCGAGGCGGGAGCGCTCCGGGCCGTCACCGGCAAACAGCAGCAGCAGTTCGTCGCGCAGGGGTCCGGTCACGCCTGCACAGGCCTCGATCAGCACGTCCTGCCCTTTCTCCCGGGACAAGCGCCCCGCCGCGAGCACCACACGCTCCCGCGCCAGACCGAGCTGAACACGCGCCCACGACCTGGCCATGGCGCGCGGCCGAACCACGGCGTTGTGCACCACGCGAAGGCGGTCGTCGGCGATGCCGGCGCCGGCCAGCGCGCGCGCAAACGGCTCGCACGTCGTCACGACAAGGTCGGCCTTCGGCAGCGACCAGCGGTCGACGTGGTTGTACGCAAGGACCTTCAGGTCGGTCCGCGTGTAGCCGTGGTGCCACGCAGCCCAGGGGACGTGCGCTTTTCGGCGCGTGAGCGCCAGCAGCGCGTGCGACTTGAGCTGATGTGACTCGACGATGTCGGGGCGAAGCGACGTCAGCAAATCCGCGATGCCGTCGAGCACGTGCCAGTCCATGCGCGACCGCTCGTCGATGACGCGGACGGGAACACCCTGCGCGCGGGCTGCGGCGGCCAGCGTGGCGAGACCCTCACAATGCGCTGAGCCCAGAGAGAGACGGCGGAAGGTCGCCAGGTGGAGGTCGACGTGAGGCGCAAGGGCAAACAGGTTCCGCGCGGGGCCGGTGACACCCAGGGCCTCGATGAAAGCCAGGACGCGCACGGCGTGCGATGTTGCAACGCCATCGCCACAAAAGAGGTGCTGTCGGTCGCTGAAATCCGGTCATTCGCGTTTCGCCGCGGCGGCCGGTGTCAAATCTCGGTCTCTGGATTGCCGACCTTCGGAAGCGCACTCCACAGGGCGCGGGCGGCGCCGTGATGCCGGATTGCCGGCAACCATGCCACGTTTTCCGTCAGAAACCGCGTTTGGAGGCTTCTGGACGAGTGATTTCCTGGCACGGTCGGTGTGTTAGCGCTCGACTGTTGACGAGGACGCTTCCTGAGGCGCTCGTCTTACCAATTCAACTGAAGACCCCGAGGGCGGAGGGCTCCTGATGGCTGCTCAACTCGGAACACGTGCGTACGGGTGCCTGCTCGCAGCAGCGCTGCTGTCGTGGGCCGCACCCGTGTATGCGGCGGGTTCGACGATCAAGATCGCGTTCTGGAACATCAAGTCAGGCAAGGGTCAGATCGCCCTCCCCGGCCATCCGGCGCTGTTTGCCGACACGACCAATTGCACGTCGAACACGGCGCCGGTGAATGCCTGGGGCATTGGCCAGGTGCAGGCGGAGCTGCAGAAGACGCTGTCGGACCCTTCCGTCGTCGCGCTCGGTCTCGCCGAAGCATGGTTCTGCGCAACGCCCGAGAACGTCCGTGCCGCGCTCGGATGGAAGGCGAAGACCAGCAACCAAAACGGTGTCGCGCTCGTCGCGCGCTCGGTTTCGCCGGCAGCGAGCAATGGTTCCAGCTCGATACATCGATGAACGACAACCCCGCGGATACGATGTGGGTGCTCAATATTCCGGTGTGTCTCGACGCGTATTGCCTGCAGTCCATGCCGGTCTATGTCACGCACTGGCTGGGACGGGCCCGACGCCCAACGCAGAGTTCGACATCCAGGCGAAGCAGACGGCGCAGTTCCTTCAGGCGACGGCGGGTGGTCTGCCGCACGTGCTCATCGGGGACCTGAACATCTTCGAAGGCACATCGGTCGTCTGTGAGCAGAGCCCCGATAACACGTCTCTGACGTATTTGAGGAACGCCGGGTACGTTGACGCGTGGAATCTGCTGCGCAGTGGCCAGGACGGAACGACGGGGATGCTCAATCGAGCTGGCTGCGGCACGCCCCAGGGCGCTTCGTGGAAACGGATCGATTACATCTGGTCGCGATCGAGCTTCGCGCCCGTCGACGTGCAGCGATTCGGTCTGGTGACACCCGGCGACGCGGCGCCGTCGGATCATCACGGAATAATCGCCACTTTCCCGAACCCGTCTGACGTTTCGCCGCTGCCGCCTCCGACACCCCCGCCGCCGCCGTCGCCGCCGCCTGCGCCGAGCGACATCGTGCTCTACGCGAAACGCGCCGCACCGCTCGTCGGGGCGTGGTCGTTCGTCGCCGACGGCACCGCGGCGGGCGCGACGCGCATCGCGAACCCGGACGCAGGCGCGCCAAAGATCCTGACGCCCACGGCTGCGCCGGCGAGCTATTTCGAGCTGCCGTTTTCCGCTGCGGCAGGCGTGCCGTATCGCCTCTGGGTTCGCGGCCGGGCGCAGAACGATTACTGGGCAAACGATTCCGTGTACGTGCAGTTCAGCGGAAGCCTTACATCGACAGGCGCTCCGGTGTTCCGCATCGGAACCACCAGTGCGACGACGGTCAACCTCGAAGACGACGCGAACGCCGGCGTGTCCGGCTGGGGC
>JAICSD010000356.1 GCA_025937075.1 Vicinamibacteria bacterium
GGACACGAAAAAGGCGCCTTCACGGGAGCGCACGACCGCCGGATTGGTGTGTTCGAGCTCGCGCACCGCGGGACGCTTTTCCTGGACGAGATCGCCGAGATGCAGCCGGCGACGCAGGTGAAGCTGCTGCGCGTCCTCCAGGAGCGCACGTTCCGGCGCCTCGGCGGCCGGCAGGAGCAATCGGTGGACGTGCGCGTCATCGCCGCCACCAACCTCAATCCGACCGAAGCCGTTCGCGCCGGCAAGCTGCGCGAGGACCTCTACTACCGCTTGAACGTGTTCGCGATCGAGCTGCCGCCGCTGCGCGACCGCCGCGAGGACGTGCCGCTCCTCATCCAGACCTTCCTGACGGAGTTCAATGCCCGCAACGGCAAGGCCGTGCGCGCCGTCGATCAGGAAGCGCTCCAGATCCTGGAACAGTACCCCTGGCCGGGCAACATCCGCGAGCTGCGCAACGTCATGGAGCGGGCGACGATCCTCGCGGAAGGCGATTTCATCGAGACGCGGCATCTGCCGCCGCTGCTGGTGACCCGCGGCGAAGAGACGCTGCCGACGGTGACGCTCACGCCGGGGACGACCGTTGACGAAGCCGAGCGCCGCCTGATTCTCCTCACGCTGGAGCACACCCGGCACAACAAGACGCGGGCGGCGGAGATTCTCGGGATCAGCCTGAAGACACTGCACAACAAGCTGAATCGGATGCGCGAGGAAGAAGCGGGACGCCGGGGCGACCACGGGATCCGCGGGCACGAGGGAGGCAGGAGCCAGGAGTTGCCGGAAAGCAGCAGGCGTCGATAGATCAGACCGATGAGCATCAAGTCGCGGCAGGTCGCGGGCGTTACCACTCTCGTCGTTCTGATCGTCTCGGTCCTCTCCGCGGTACACCTCGCGACGGTCGCGCGCCTCAGCCTCACCGAAGCCTCCGCCCGCGGCGACCTGCTGCGCCAGCAGATCTTCCAGCGCGTCCGCGACGTCGCGCCTCCGGCCGCGGCGGGCGCCGCCGGCCTCACCCCCGATGCCGCCTATGCCGCGCTCCAGCAGGACACGGGCATCCGTACGCTGCTCGAATCGAGCGCGGCGTTCTCACCCAACGTCAATTACGCCGCGATCGTGAGCCGCGACGGGATCGCCGTCGCCCACAGCTTCAAGGAGCAGGAAGGGCAGCACATGCCCGACAACGAGGAGCTGGCGAACCTGCTCAATCAGGATTCGATTCAGCTCCTGCGCGGCGTCTACTCGGATCGCACGTACGAAATCCGCGAGCGGCTGCTCCTCGGCAATCAGGATTTCGGGTCGATCCGGATCGGCATCTCCACCGTTCTCGTCAAGAGCGAGCTGCGCGACGCGCTCAAGCGTGCGCTCCAGACCGCGCTCGTGGCGCTGCTCATCTCGACGGTCGTCGCGATGCTGCTCGCGCAGTGGATCCTGCGGCCGATTCACGTCATCCAGAGCGGCCTCACGCGCCTTGGTCAGGGGGAGCTCGACGTCCGCCTCGATCTGCCGGAAGGCGAGGAGTTCGAGGGCCTCGGGAGCTCGTTCGAAGCGGTCAGCGCGCAGCTCTCCGCGGTGCGCGCCAAGGCGGTGACATCTCCCGCGACCGACTTCGCATCCGTCGTCGAGAACCTCGAAGATGCCGTCGCGCTGTTCAATCCCGAAGGGGAGCTGATCTTCAGCAACCCGGCGATGGGCTCGGTGCTGCCGCGGTTCGCATCCGCGCCAGGGCGCCTGGAGGAGATGGCGCCGCCGGATCATCCGGTGCGTCAGCTCATCGAGCGGACGCTGGCGGCGCATCGCGGCCAGGGTCCCGTGTCGGTCGATCTGGCGGAAGTGGCCCGTGCGGATGGAGCAACGCGGGATGAGGAGCGCGATGTCCCGCTGGTCGGCGACGCCGACCGCGCGGAGCGCCTGCTCATGACGCATCCGATCGACGACGCATCGGGAAAATTCGTGGGCGCGATGCTCGTCGCGCGCAATCTCGGGTACCTCAATCAGGTGCACTCCACGCTCAACTACTCGCGCAAGCTGGCCGCGCTCGGTCGGCTGATGGCGGGCGTCGCGCACGAGGTGAAGAACCCGCTGAATGCGATGACGATCCACCTCGAGCTGCTCCGGCAGAAGCTGGCCGCCACGCGGCAGCTCGTTGCGGTGGGCGCCGGCGACATCGGCGCGCCTGGCACCCCTGCGCCAGACGTCACGAAGCACGTGGATGTCATAGGGAACGAGATCCAGCGGCTCGATCAGGTCGTCAACGGCTTCCTGAAGTTCGCGCGGCCCGAGGAGTTGAAGCTGCAGCCGGTGCAACTGGCGACCGTGATCAGCGACGTGTGCACGACGATCGCGCCCGAAGCGGACCGGATGAACGTGGCCGTGAAGCTCGAATGCCCGCGCGAGCTCCCCGAGATCAACGCGGACCCGTCGATGCTGCGGCAGGCACTCCTCAATCTCGCGCTGAACGCGTGTCAGGCGATGCCGACCGGCGGCACGCTGCGTCTCACGTGCCGCGCCGCGCCGCGCCGCCGCGTCGAGATCGACGTCGAGGACACCGGCATCGGCATCGCGCCGGAGCACCTGCAGAAGATCTTCGATCTGTATTTCACGACGAAGGAGAAGGGCAGCGGCATCGGCCTGTCGATGGTGTACCGGATCGTGCAGCTCCACGACGGCGACGTCGAAGTACAGTCCACCCCGGGACACGGGACTCGGTTTAGACTGGTGTTTCCGCAGGCATGAGAAGGCTGCTGGCTGTCTCGCTGATTCTGGGTCTCTCGCCGCTCGCGTCAGGCTGCACGACGCTTCAGGCGAAGAAGGCGCCGGTCGAGCGCCCCGCGCTCGACGTGCCGCCGCCGCCGCCGCGGATCGTCGAGGCGGCGCCAGCGCCCGAGCCCCCGCCGGAACCCGTTCCCGATCTGCCGCCGCCCTCCACCGCTCCGCCCAAGCCACGCCCGCAGCCGCGGCCGACGAACACCGAGCCGAAACCGGAGGCGCCAAAGCCGGAGGCTCCCGCGGACGCCACGCCCGCGCCTCCGCCGGTGCAGCAGCCCGCGCAGGTGCCGCAGCTCCGGACGCCTCAGACCGCCGACGGCGCGGAGGCCGAGAAGAACGTCCGCGCCGCGATCGATCGCGCGAAGAACGCGCTCGGCAGCGTGAACTACAACGGTCTGAGCAACGAACGGAAGAAGGTCTACAACGACGCCAAGTCCTTCATTCAGCAGGCCGAGGACGCCTCCCGCCAGGGCAACTTCGTCCTCGCGCAGGCGAGCGCGACCAAGGCCGAGGTGCTCGCGAAGGAAATCTCCGGCCGCTAGGCCCCGCACATCTTGCGTCTGCCCTAAGGAGCGGTCACAATATGTAGTGGATCGGGTCTTGACAAACCTGTAAACGGGGTCCATATTGGTCCGCCAGCCAACGGACCTGACCCGGGGTTCCCAGCTCCTCGACGATGGCGGGTCTGACGGCCGTTCCAGAACATTTTTTCCACGACGGTACCGCCCCGGGGGGATGGGTGTCGGCTGCCGCCTGGTCGGAGGGCGCATGGAGAGAGGCACACCAGCAGGCCCGACTGTGAGGGCAAGCGTGTCGGAGACGTCGCGCACGTCCGCACCGCTCGCGGTCCGGGGACTGGAGTACGAGCGTTTCTTCACGAAGGAAGGCGTCGATCCGTTCGACGAGATCGAATGGGAGACGCGCAGCGCCGTCATCGGCAGCGAAAAGGGCGACGTCGTCTTCGAGCAGCGCGACGTCGAGATCCCCCGTTCGTGGTCCCAGCAGGCCACGAACATCGTCGTCTCGAAATATTTTCGCGGGCAGATCGGTACGCCGGAGCGGGAGCGCAGCGTCAAGCAGCTCATCGGCCGGGTCGTCGACACCATCACGGGCTGGGCGCGCGCGCAGAAGTATTTCGCGAGCGAGGACGACCTGCAGGCGTTCTCCGACGATCTGAAGCACCTCCTCGTGTATCAGAAGGCGGCGTTCAATTCGCCCGTCTGGTTCAACGTGGGGTTCGAGAAGGCGCCGCAGTGCTCGGCGTGCTTCATCAACTCGGTGCAGGACACGATGGAGTCGATCCTCGGCCTCGCGAAGACCGAAGGGATGCTGTTCAAGTACGGCTCCGGGACGGGCTCGAACCTTTCGAGCATCCGGTCGGCGCGCGAACTGCTCGCGGGCGGCGGGACGGCGTCGGGCCCCGTGTCGTTCATGAAGGGCTTCGACGCGTTCGCGGGCGTCATCAAGTCGGGCGGCAAGACGCGGCGTGCCGCCAAGATGGTCATCCTCAACGCCGATCACCCCGACGTCGTCGACTTCATCAACTGCAAGGTGGAGGAAGAGAAGAAGGCGTGGGCGCTGATCGACGCCGGCTACGACGGCTCGTTCACCGGCCCCGCGTACGCGTCGGTGTTCTTCCAGAACTCGAACAACTCGGTACGTGCGACCGACGAGTTCATGCGCGCCGTGGTGGACGATGGGGAGTGGCAGACGCGGGCGGTGCTGCCGCCGCACGCGCCGATGGATACGTACAAGGCGCGGGATCTCATGCGGATGATCGCCGAGGGCACGTGGATCTGCGGCGATCCCGGGATGCAGTTCGATACGACGATCAACGACTGGCACACCTGCTCCAACACAGCGCGCATCAACGCGAGCAATCCGTGCTCCGAGTACATGTTCCTCGACGACACGGCGTGCAACCTCGCGTCGATCAACCTCATGAAGTTCGTGAAGGGTGATTCTGGAAATGCCGACGGCGAGCTCGACGCGCGGGCGTTCGAAAAGGCGTGCCGCACGATGATCGCGGCGCAGGAGATCCTGGTCGACAACGCGAGCTATCCGACGGCGGCGATCGCGAAGAACTCACACGAATACCGTCCGCTCGGGCTCGGCTACGCGAACCTGGGGGCGCTGCTGATGTCGCGCGGCCTGCCGTACGACAGCGA